>JAFOTA010000029.1 GCA_017421145.1 Treponema sp. | reverse complement strand
CGGGCGTGTTTCTGAAGTCAGCGCGCGCTTCACCTTGGACAGCATGAACAACAAGATGTTCGATATCCAGAATGAGCTTAATTCAGGGGCGATCACGGAAGAAGAGGCCGCAAAAAGAAAGGAGCAGATCCGCCGTGAAGTGGATTTCTATTCAGCCATGGACGGTGCTTCAAAGTTTGTGAGCGGAAACGTAAAGGCCGGTATCTTCATCACTATCGTGAACTTGGTCGGAGGAATAATAACCGGAGTCATCGGCGGTGCTGATGTCGGAGAGGCTTTCAAGAGCTATGCCAACCTGACGATCGGTGACGGTCTCATGTCACAGCTTCCTGCGCTCATGCTTTCATTTGCAACCGGTATTCTTGTCACCGGCTCTTCTGCGGACGAGGTTATCGGAGACCAGCTCAAAAAGAATTTCTCCGTCAGCGGTACGGCGTACATCATCGTCGGTGCGGCGCTTGCTGTCATGGGAGTCGCTTTCTTCGGCATGGCAACGCTCGTTCTTGTGCCTGTCGGCGGAATTTTCATATATGTCGGAATCCGTATGCAGAAGATGCAGAAAGAAAAGAAGGCGAAGGAAGAAACGAAGGCACTTGCGGCAAAAGGAAAAAAGCAGACAGGTTCCAGCCCGGACGACGTTTCCCATGTCGTGTCGCTTGATCCTCTTTCTCTTGACCTTGGTTATGCGCTCGTCTCGCTCGTTGACAAAGAGAAAGGTGCGGAGCTTCTTGAACGCGTCACCAGAATCAGGCGTGAGCAGGCACTTGACCTTGGCCTTGTCATTCCGCCGATCAGAATCCGTGACAGCATGAACATAGAGCCTGATGAATATTCATTCAAGATTCGCGGTATAGAAGCAGGCCGCAGCCGTCTGAAACTCGGCTATTACATGTGCCTAAACACCGGAAGCGTCAAAAAAGAAAATCTCCTCACGGGTGAAAAGACCCATGACCCGGCATTCGGAATGGATGCAATCTGGGTTCCTGAAACCAAGCGTGCTGAAGCCGAGCGTGTGGGCTATGCGGTAATCGATCCTCCGACGATCATAGCGACGCACCTTACGGAAATCATAAGGCGGCATGCAGCGGACATACTTACGCGTCAGGAAGTCAGCAAGATCATCGAAAAGGTCAAGAGCGAATATCCTGTCGTCGTCGATGAAGTCCTTACAGGAGAAAACAAGCTTTCATACGGTCAGATCGAAGCCGTTCTCAAGGCGCTCCTTGAAGAGCAGATCAGCATACGCAACATGGTCGTCATATTGGAAACTCTTTCAAATTTCGCTCCCATTTCAAAGGATCCTTGGGTTCTTGCCGAAAAGGTCCGCCAGGCTTTGGGTGCACAGATCTGCCTTCAGTATGTTGACGAAAACAAGGTGCTCCCTGTTCTTATTCTGTCACAGACCCTTGCGGAAAGCATTCTGGAGCACAAGGCCGTAATTGCGGGTCAGAAACCTTTTGTGGCGTTTGATCCGGTTGAAGGCCGCAGATATATAGAAGCTATGTCCGCATCCATTGCAGCGGTAAGGGAAAAGAATTATCTTCCGATTGTAGTCTGTCCTGACGAGGTTCGTCAGCTTGTCAAGTCGTCCACGGAACGCGAAATACCCGGAATTGTGGTTCTTTCGTACAGCGAGATCAATGCTGCCGGAAACAGTATAAAAGTAGAGCGCATAGGGGACATAGATGTACAGCAATGACGGCATGAGCAATCACATGATCATAGAGGCCCGGAATCTTGAAGAGTGCCGCGAAAAGCTGTACAGAAAATACGGCGACACCTTCCATATTTCCAATTGGGAAAGGATTGTGAAGGACAGTATCCTTGGTCTCAAGCAGAAAGAGATGATACGTGCGTATTATACTGTCTCCCACAACATGAGGGGATACGGTTCGTCGGAGCCTTTCAATGACAGGATGCAGGCGGCAAGGGAAAACACTTCCGCATATTCTGCCTATGGTTCCACGATGCGGGGTTCTTCTCCATCGTCTCCATATTCAGGCATGGCTGCACAGGGCGGCGGACAGACAGAAAGCTTTTCAAAAAATCAGGAAGCGATCCTCAAAAAGCTCGTCGGAAACTTTGACATAGTGCGCCGTCTGGGTGAAATGCAGGAGCAGATGAACGGCATGAACCGCAGCATTTCCAAGCTGATGGATTTTTCAACCGGAAAAAAGTGCACCCGTCAATAGAAAAAATCGACGGTATGCTGAAGAAAAACGAATTCACGGACTCATACATAGAATCTATGAACGAAAGGATTTCGGCTGAAATGTCGGTCGGGGAACTTGATGATTTCGACCTGCTTCAGAAAAACGTACTGAATTGGATAGGTGAGTCCATAAAGATTGCCCCGCGCTATGAAAGAAAGGGATCGAAGCTCTGCCATACAATAATCCTTGTGGGACCGACCGGAGTGGGAAAAACCACGGCAATAGCAAAAATGGCGGCGACCATCATGAAAAAGGCGAAAAGGGACAGGGTTGATCCTCCGAGCGTCGTCATGATCACAACGGACAAGGACAGGGTTGCGGCAAAAGAGCAGCTTGAGCATTATGCGGAAGCCATAGAAGCGGATTTTTTTGAAGCTCCCACCCAGGAAGATTTCGAGGATCTGTACAATTCATACAAGACCAAATCAGATTTCATATTCGTAGACACCAACGGCTACAGTCCCAGGGATCTTGAAAATTTGGGAAGGCTCCACAAGCTTCTTGACGTTGAGGGGCTTAAGGCTGACATATACCTTGTCGTAAGTGCGTCAACCAAGGCGAGCGACCTTGAGAACATAATCAAAAACTATGACTCCTTCGACTACAGGAGCGTAATAATAACCAAGTGCGATGAGACGGTTTCCTTGGGAAATATCCTGAGCGTCATCAGCGAAAAGAAAAAGTCGGTTTCCCTTATTGTCCACGGGCAGAAAACGCTCAACACGATCGAGCCTGCGACCCCTTCGTATTTCCTGAAGAGGATTGTTGATTTCACGGTCGGAAACGAAAATTCAGCCGTCGATTATGACCCGGAGAAAGATTTTGATGATGAATGACGTTTTTTTTCGGGAATTTATAAAAAAATTTAAAGATTTGGAGAGTCTTACTGCTTAAAACCTTAATACTTTTAATAAACTTTATCGACAATTTAAAAAAGTGGATTAAATCTTCGGAATCTTTTGTTTCCGGGATGACAATGAAATGAGATTAAAAAGAGAGTGGGAATAAATATGGGAATGGAAGAACAGGCAAATGAGATTCGCTCCATGATGGGCAGCGGGACATCCGAGCACAAGACAAGGATCATAGCTATAACAAGCGGCAAAGGCGGGGTCGGGAAAACCAACATTGCCGTGAACATGGCCATTGCGTATGCCGAGATCGGAAAGCGCGTCATTTTGATCGACGGTGACATGGGTATGGCGAACGTCAACGTACTCCTGAACATCGTGCCGCGCTACAATCTTATGCAGGTGATAAATCATCAGAAAAAGATGAGCGAAATCATCCTTGATACGGAATTCGGCATTAAGTTCATTGCCGGTGCGAACGGTTTTTCAAAAATCGCAAATCTTTCAAGGGAAGAGCTTGAGTATTTCACAAAGGAATTCGCCTCTCTTGCAAATGCAGACATAATCATAATCGACACGGGAGCGGGTATCGCAAACAACGTGCTTCAGTTCGTAGCCGCAGCCGATGAGGTTTATGTCGTGACCACTCCTGAGCCGACCGCAATCACCGATGCATACGGAATAATCAAGATCATTTCCACTGAGCTTGTCAACCGCGAGCTGAACATAAAGCTTCTCGTGAACAGGGTTCATTCAGCTGATGAAGGAAAGAGGATTTCCGACCGCATCATAACGATAGTCGCCCAGTTCCTGAACTATAAGGTTGATTACATCGGCTTTGTCTATGACGATCCTGTCGTGCAGACTGCGGTTATCAGGCAGAAGCCTTTTATGGTGGTCAACCCCACGTCGCGTCCTGCAGTATGCCTTCAGCATATAGTCGGAAGGATTGAGAAGACGGAAATAAATACGTCTGCCGGAGTTTCTACGTTCCTGAAGAAATTTGTCGGCGGAGCCAAGAAGAAAAAGTAACGGCGGCGTCACGTTTTTTGTTGCTTGACCGTTGGTAAAATATGCCCTAATCTTTATAAATGGAGGATGATAGTACATGCGCAGCTTGAAAAAACTTATTGCACCTGCCGTTGCCGGGTTTGTGCTGTCTTTTTTTATCAGTCTAATTGCCACTAAGGGAAATTTCGGAGCGGCTTTGTTGCGCGGTATACTTTTTGCCGTTATTTTTGCAGTCCTCTTTTTTCTTATTGATTTTATTTTCAGCAAATTTCTGGAGGGGGCTTCAGGTTCCGGTGCATATGGAAAACCGTCTGATCCGGGGCTTGGTTCGAAAGTGGACATCACTCTTTCTGACGAAGATCTTGCCGATGACGGTGATGACCTGAAATTCTTCGTGAGCCACAACAAAGTCGGGTTGAATCAGGACGGAAATAATTCTTTTGAAGAGCCTGAGTCTGAAAATCAGTTCGGCTCAGATCCTGTATCTGTTTCATCAGCTGAAGAAAAGCCTGCGGAATCCAAATTGCAGGTTCCTGTTTCTGACAAAGGATCTCCGTCAAAGCCTGAATCAAAGGCCGCTCCTGCATCATCGGGGGGTCCTGAAAAAACTTTCCGTCCGGTCCAGCTTGGTTCCGGTGAAGAGGCTGCCGCCGCTGCCAGTGCCGCACCTCTGGATTCTGATTCTGAAAAGGTTAGGGATGTGGATGCCCTTCCTGATATTTCTGATTTTGATTCCGAGCTTGGTTCGGAAAACAGTTCTGACGGATCTTCGTCCGATGACGGATATCTGGATGACACGGATTTTACGGGTCCTAATGCATCATTGTACAACCGCAGGAAACCTTCTGACGACGTTACGTCCGGGCATGATGCGGAAACTCTTGCAAAGGCGATACAAACCATATTGAAAAAGGATGAGTAAAGGACGTTCTAATTTCTAAAGTTGAAGTCCGGGAAGTAAAATTTTCGGACGGTCTATTGAAAATAAGTGATTAAGGGTGTGGAGAATGGGAAATTCGCTTGTTGAGGAAAAGACGGAAGAAGAACTGTGGCATGAATTTAAGAAAACTAAATCTCCTGCCATCCGTGATAAATTTATCAGGCAGTATATGCCGCTGGTTAAGTATGTAGCAGGAAAGGTTTCGACCGGAATGCCCGACAGCGTTGAATTTGACGACCTTGTGGGGTACGGACAGTTCGGGCTTCTTGATGCAATCAATAAATTCGATCCTGATAAAAACGTAAAATTCAAGACTTATGCCGTGACAAGGATCCGCGGTGCCATTTTCGATGAGCTTCGTGAGCAGGATTGGGTGCCGCGTTCGGTGCGCCAGAAATCACGTGAAATCGAAGATGCAATAGGAAACCTTGAGGCAAAGCTCGGACGTTCTGCCACTGATGCGGAAGTCGCAGAGTCCATGGGAATGTCCGAAAACGAATATCAGACCGCAATCATGAAGGTTAGCGGAACAAGCATACTTTCACTGAACGACGTATGGTATTCCGGCGATGACAGCGACCACATGTCCATACAGGACAACATCGAATCCCCTGCATGCTTGAATCCTGATGTGATAGTCGAACGCGAAGAAGTGCGCAAGGTTATAATCGAGGCAATCAACGAGCTGCCGCAGAATGAAAAGATGGTTATAGTGCTCTATTACAACGAAGATCTTACTTTCAGGGAAATAGGGCAGGTTTTGAACGTCAGCGAAAGCCGCATAAGCCAGCTGCATACGAAAGCTAACATGCGCCTGAGAGCAAAGCTGACCAGCATAAGAAAAGGTATTTTCTAAGGAGCGGTGATGGTAACACTGGATAAGATTCGTTCTGATTTAAGCGTCCTTTTAGAGATTGACAATGAGATAAAATCTGTTGAAGTCCGCGGAGACACTATTGAAGACTGCCTTGAAGATGCGGCGGTCCAGCTTGATTCAAAGGTTGCCCACCTTGAATTCGAAGTCATACAAAGCGGTTCGAACGGTATGCTCGGTCTTGGTAAAAAGCCATGGGTGCTCAACGTATACCAGAATCCGAAATACGTCAAAAAGAGCAAGGAAGAAAAGAAAGTTTCTGCAACCGGAGAGGTCGTGGAAGAGGAAGAGAAGATTATCGTTACGGACGGACTCTATTACATCCGCCATTTCGGAAGCGAAATCAACCTCAAGGTTCTTCTGCCCGTCGGTGGTGGAAAGCCTGTTGCCGTCAATTCTGTGCTTGCCGACATAAACCGCCCGGACACCGTGGAAATAGACGAGCCTCTCATCAAAAAGCTCTGCAAGGACGGTACTGAAGGTGAGTACGTCAATGTCGGAATCTACAAGCATGTCTCTGCGGGGGATGCCATATTCAGCGTAGACATCGCGGCTGATGAAATGAGTGCTTCAATCCTTGCCTCTTCTCCAGGACCAAGCGGTTCCGAAATTTCTGCGGACAGCATCAAGCAGAAGCTCAGGATCCAGGGTGTCGTTGCCGGTATCAGCGATGAGAAAATCAATGCGTTCATTGACAATCCTGTATACAATATTCCTTATGAAGTTGCGGCTGCGGTCAAGGCACAGGACGGAAGGGATGCATACATCGACTATAAGTTTGAGACGGACAGCACCAAGCTTCATCTTGAAGAATCAAAGACAGGCCAGATTGACTTCAAGCAGATGAACATGATTCAGAACGTCGTTGAAGGACAGACTCTTGCGGTCAAGATGCTTCCTGAGCAGGGTAAGGGCGGAAAAACCGTTCTCGGACGCTATCTGGAAGCAAAGAACGGAAAGGACATCGCCATTCCTCTTGGTCAGAACGTAAGGCTTGCCGAAGATGGATGCACTATCGTCGCTGCATGCAACGGAGAAGTCCTTCTTCAGGGCAACAAGATTTCGGTCGAGCCGGTCAGGGAAGAGAAAGGCGTCAACATCAAGACTGGACACATCGATTTCATGGGTACGGTCATCGTGCGCGGAAACGTGGAAGACGGATTCAATATCAAGGCTGACGGAAACGTCGAGATTTTCGGTTCTGTCGGAAGCTGCCGCATAGAAGCCGGTGGGGACATCGTCATTTCACAGGGATTCGTCGGCCGTCATATCGGTGAAATCATCACTCCGAAGACTGTTTGGGCGCACCACGTCGAAAACGGAACCATCAATGCCGGTGAATATGTCATCGTAAATGACAGCATCATAAACTCTGAGGTCAACGCGAAGAAAAAGATCGTGCTCAGGGGAAAGCGTGCCCAGATAAGCGGCGGTCACCTCATTGCAACCGAGGAAATTACTGCAAAGACAATCGGTAATGCCGGTGGCGTCGAGACTATACTTGAAGCAGGTATGGATCCGGAAGCAAAGAAGCAC
Source organism: Treponema sp. (assembly GCA_017421145.1). The sequence continues at coordinate 18,700 of JAFOTA010000029.1, read as the reverse complement.
ATAGTCGAGCTTCAGAACAACCAGAAGCAGCTGGTTACCGAACTTGAGGAAGTTGACAAGGAAATCGCGCATCTTGAGGAGCAGAAAAAAGTCCGCCGTGCACTTCCGAAAGACAAGGAAGAGAACCTCAGCAACCTTATTACGAGGAAGCAGGAAATCAACGAGCAGAGCGACAGCATTGCACAGGAAATCTCCCAGCTTGAAACGCGCCTCAAGGATCTTAAGGTCGTGGGAAAAGTCAATGCATCCGGCACCGTCTATCCGGGCGTAAAGATTTACGTGCGCGATATAATGGATGAAGTAAAGAACGAGGTCAAGGCAGTCACTTTCTACTTTGACGATCAGACGAAACTCGTCCGGCGCGGCAAATACAGCGCTAACCTTGACGACATAAAGGGACCAGATGGCTATACATCCAATTGATTTGTCTACCGTTTATTCACAGATAGACAACATAGCGAAATTCAATGCTTCTCAAAACCAGATGGCGCAGGTTGCCAATCAGCAGGGAATCAACAAGGCGGCAAGGGACAACCTTGAAAAATCCCAGGCCGTCAAGGAGACCCCGAAGGAAAACGGTAACGCCGCAACGGTCAAACAGGACGGAAGGCAGGGTGCGTCATCTCAGGGCGGGCTTCTTTCCGGTAAAAAAGACGGTGATGGTGATGAGCATGAAGAGGAAAACGTTCCGGTGCAGGTCGAGATATCTGATCCCCGGCTGGGACGGCATATTGATATTACGGGGTGATTTTGGTCTATGGCAGTGCTCATAATACTTTTGTGCATTTTCAATCTTGTCATGTGGCTTCTGGCGATAGTCAGGTTCAGGAAGATTTTTTCAACTGATGACATACTCAACAAGACCCGCGACGAGCTTGACAACATGATGATGGAAATCAACCGCAACGCCGAACGCAACGTAAGCCTTATCGAGGACAGGATAGCCAAGCTCAAGGAAATTACGGCAGAAACTGACAGGCACATAGAAATACTCAGGCAGGAACTTGACAGCAGCGCAAAGTCTACGATGCTTCAGTCCAGGCTTTTGGGAAATGACCCCAAAAAAAGCATTGTCCCGGAATATGAGGCTCCTTCAGTGCAGCCGCCAAAAAGGACGAGGTCAACTGTAAGAAAAACCGTCCCTAAAACAGAACCTGAGCCTGAAAACAATCTCTTTGACGAAAAGGACATGGTCCCGCAGGAAAAAACTCCGGTTACGTCACGCCAAAGGGGTCCTCTCGCCGCATATCAGCATGAAAAAAGCCGTGTTACTGTGGAAAAGGCAGCCAAAACAGCGGAAAAATCAGCTGCCGGGGATTCTTTTTCAAAGGAAATCGACGCCATAGTCAGAAGGTCAAGCTTTGAGGTGGAAGCATCTGATGAACCAAAGGCGCAGAATGCCTCAGGACCGGAAATCATCATTTCGGAAAATCCGATAAGGCCTAAAAAAAGCAAGAAAGATCAGGTCATCGAACTCGCCGATACGGGCATGACCGTGCCGGAAATAGCACGCCAGCTGAAAACAACTACGACCGAAGTAGAATTCATTCTCGAAATGCTCAGGTAGCAGGCACTTTCGAAGCGTTTTTCAAAATTCCCATTAAGTTTTAAATAAATCAAGCCGATGCTTGCATTTTCAAAAAAACGCTGTATAATAAATTTCATGGGTATTCTGACTATCGAAAAAAAGAGTTTCGGCGTGTTTTCTGACGGAAGCGAAGCAAGCCTTTATACGGTCTCCAATGGAGTCATGTCATTTTCAGCATCTGATTACGGATGCACGCTCACAAGCATAAATTTACCGGATTCAAAAAAAGCCGGCGGCAAGACCGTCGATGTTCTCCTTGGATTTTCAACCCTTGAAGGCTGGGTTCAGGATTCATCATGCTTCGGTACATGCGTCGGGCGTTTTGCCAACAGGATCGGAAAATGCTCTTTTACTTTGGACGGAAAGGAATACAAGCTTGACGACAATGATTTCGGACGCACCCTTCACGGAGGATTCGACCGCTGGGAAAAAATGCTCTGGAACTCACGCATAGTCAGCACTGAAAACGGTCTTGGCGTTGAGTTCAGTAGGACAAGCCCGGACGGTGAGCAGAATTTCCCGGGAAACGTGGATGTTACGCAGACATACACGCTCGATTCTGACAATAATCTTACCATAGAATACAATGCAGTTACGGACAAGGCCACTCCGCTGAACATAACGAACCATGCGTATTTCAACCTGAAGGGCTATGACGGCGGCTCCGTTTTTGATCAGGAGCTTTATTTCGACAGCGGTTCAGTGCTTGAGATAGGCGAGGATCATATACCCACGGGAAAGAAAATCAGCGTGAAGGGAACACCTTTTGACTTTACTTCGCCAAAATTGATCGGAAAGGATTTTGAAAAAGTCGCTCCGGGCTACGACCATTTTTTCTGCGTCAACGGATACAAGAACGACGGGACGCTCAGGGAATTCTGCTATGTGAAGGATCCTGCAAGCGGAAGAAAGATGACGGTGAAGACGACACAGCCGGGAATCCAGCTTTACACGGCGAATTTCATAGACGGAATAAAGGGCAAAAAAGGATTCGGATACAAGAACCAGGGTGCCTTGTGCCTTGAAGCCCAAGGATATCCGGACGCACCGAACAAGCCTGATTTTCCTTCGGCGGTATTGCGCCCCGGTGAAAAATACCATCAGGTCACGAAGTACTGCTTTGAATTCTAAGGTTCGGGAACTTCGGAAAAATTGAACGCAACGTTTAGAATGCCGCATTTCCGGGATTTTAAACTCGCAGGGAATCAGGGAGGAATCATTTGCAATGAGCTTTTCTGAGTGTCCCATACACTGATTAATACTTGAGGCATTAATCAAAAAAAAATTTTCTAAATAGAGAGGTTACGATGGACGTCCAGTTACAGGAATTGATTGACAAAATCAAAAGAGACGGTGTCGCCACGGCAGAAACTGAAGCTCAGAACATTCTGTCTGAAGCTGAAAAAAAAGCCGCTTCTATTATAAGAGAGGCAGAGGAAAAAGCTGACGGCATCATAAAGAATGCAAAGGCTGAAACTGAAAGAATGGAAAAGGCCAGTGAGGATGCAATCACCCAGGCTGGACGGAACCTTATCATCTCTTTCCGCGACGGCATCAACAGGGAGCTTTCTGCATTGGTTTCATCAGCTACGGAAAGCGCATTGGACAAAGACGTGCTCAAAAAGCTCGTTCCTGAAACCGTAAAGGCTTGGGCTGCAAATTCAGAGACCAACGATCTGACCGTCCTTCTTTCGGCAAAGGATCTCAAGGCTTTGGAAGCAAGCTTTAAGACTGCGCTCAAAACCCAGATTTCAAAGGGACTGGAAATCAAGGCGGATGCTTCGCTTACATCAGGATTCAGGATCGGTGCAAAGGACGGAAGCGCATTCTATGATTTCAGTGCGGAAGAGGTTGCGGGTCTGTTCAGTTCATATCTGAATCCTAAGGTGACTGAACTCATGAAAAGGGCTGCAGCGGGTCTTTCTGACGGACAGGTTTCCGGAGATATGGCATCGGTCGAAGAATCAGATGAGCCTCCGGCAAAAAAAGCCTGCGAGAAGGGGAAGAAAGCCTGCGTCGGCTGAAACGGAAACAAAGGAAACAAAGTAGTGGAACATCTCTATTATTTAGTAGCACAGCTTCCAGCTTTCACGGTAAACGGCGAAAGTACAGCAAAACTGCCGATTACGACGGAGTATTTTAAAGACCTGTGCATGCGCTTCATGAATGAAAAAGACAGGAAGGTGGCGCAGAATTTGAGTCTTGAGCCTCCGCGTGAAAAGGTGTCGACTGGCTCTGCATTTCTTGATGAATGGTATGAAAAAGAACGTAACCTTCGATTTGCATTGGCTCAGGTTCGTGCACAGAAAATGAAGAAAGAGGCGAATTTGGTTCCGATAACTACGGACGGTGAGGTCATTCAGGCTGCCCGTACCGCAACGGGTATGGATAGTCCGCTCAGTGCGGAGCAGTTCCTCAATGAATACCGCCTTGGAGTTCTGGACAAGATTGCGCCTTTGGACATGTTCTCTGTGGATGCGGTCTACAGTTACGGGCTTAAATTGATGCTGACTGAACGTATGAAGAAATTCAACCGGGATGAAGGCCTTGCTTCGTACCACAAAATTTATGATGAGATTCTTGGAGAAAAGAAATGACTGATACAAAAGGCAAAGTAGTTGCGGTCAACGGGAACCTGGTTTCTGTAGAATTTGACGGAAAAGTTTCATTGAATGAAGTCGGTTTCGTCAAAGTAGACGGAAAGAGCCTTAAAGGTGAGGTTATCCGTGTCCGTGGAAATACAGCTCAGATGCAGATTTATGAAATGACCAAGGGAATTTCGACAGATTGTTCCGTCGAATTCACCGGTGATCTTCTGAGCGTAGAAGTCGGTCCCGGTCTTTTGGGACAGGTTTATGACGGATTGCAGAATCCTCTTCCTCTTCTGGCAGAACATTCGGGCAACTTCCTTGAAAGGGGAGTCTACCTTCCTGCATTGGACGAAAAAAAAGAATGGGAATTCACCCCGACAGCAAAAGCAGGCGACAAAGTGCTTGCAGGCGATTCCGTCGGAACGGTTCCTGAAGGACCTTTCACCCACAAAGTTCAGGTTCCTTATGGATTCCTCGGATCATACACGGTGAAATCCGTTGCAAAGGCCGGTAAATACAAGATTCATGACACCATCGCCACTCTCGTTGACGAAAAGGGAAAGTCCGTTAACATTTCCATGAGCTTCAAGTGGCCTGTAAAACGTGCCGTGAACTGCTATGCGGAAAGATTGAACCCGGTGGAGCCTATGGTCACGAAAGTCCGCCTTATCGACACGTTCTTCCCTGTTGCCCGTGGAGGAACATATTGTATTCCAGGACCTTTCGGAGCCGGAAAAACTGTTCTCCAGCACACGACAAGCCGCAATGCCGACGTTGACATTGTAATCATCGCAGCCTGCGGTGAACGTGCGGGTGAAGTCGTCGAAACGCTTACCGAATTCCCGGAACTCAAGGATCCGCGCACAGGACGCTCTTTGATGGAAAGAACCATCATCATCTGCAATACGTCGTCAATGCCTGTCGCATCCCGTGAAGCATCTGTATATACGGGCGTTACCCTTGCTGAATATTACCGCCAGATGGGACTCCACGTACTTCTTCTTGCCGATTCCACATCACGTTGGGCACAGGCCATGCGCGAAATGTCAGGACGTTTGGAGGAAATCCCTGGTGAGGAGGCTTTCCCGGCGTACCTTGAATCAACAATCGCGTCGTTCTATGAGCGTGCAGGTATAGTAAAGCTCCGCGACGGAAACACAGGCTCCGTAACGATCGGTGGTACGGTTTCCCCTGCCGGCGGTAACTTCGAGGAACCTGTCACACAGGCAACCTTGAAAGTCGTCGGTGCCTTCCATGGTCTTAGCCGTGAAAGATCCGATGCCCGCCGATATCCTGCAATCGACCCGCTTGATTCATGGTCTAAATACCGCTCAGTAATCGAGCCTTCACTCGTTGAATATGCACGTGCACTTTACCGCCGTGGATCTGAAGTCAACCAGATGATGAAAGTCGTCGGTGAAGAAGGAACGTCGCTTGAAGACTTCATCGCATACTTGAAGAGCGAATTCCTTGATGCCGTCTACATGCAGCAGGACAGCTTCGATGATACTGAAGGAGCCACGTCACCGGAAAGACAGCGCTATGTGTTCAAGAAGATAATCAGGATACTCGGCTCAGACTTTGAGATTCAGGAAAAAGACGAGGCACGTGCGTTCTTCAATAATTTGAGGCAGAATTTCACTGATATGAACTATTCAGCCTTTGAAAGCGCGGACTTCAAGAGCCACGAAAAAGATATTGACGCATTGCTGAATGAAAAGAAGGCACAGCTGACTGAGGAAGTAAAGGAACTCCTCAAGGACGGTGAGTAATGAATAAGGTATACAGCAAAATTGAAAGCATCAACGGTAGCGTTATAACCGTTCGTGCTAAAGGTGTAAAGCTGAATGAATTGGCTGAAATTACCACGCGCTTCGGAAAGTCGCTTGCCGAAGTGAACAAGATTGACGGTGACCTGGTTTCGCTTCAGGTTTTTGCAGGAGGACGCGGTGTTTCGACCAACGACCAGATCCGCTTCCTTGGACAGGAGATGAAGGTTTCGTTCAGCGAAGATCTTCTCGGACGCATCTTCAACGGTTCTGCCGAGCCGCGTGACCATGGACCTGCATTGGTCGACAATCTGGTTGAAATCGGAGGACCTTCCGTAAACCCTTCAAAACGCATCACGCCTAACCGCATGATCCGCACGGGTATTCCGATGATCGACATCTTCAATACTCTGGTCGTTTCCCAGAAGCTCCCGATTTTCTCAATCTCAGGAGAGCCTTACAACCAGCTTCTTGCACGCATAGCAATGCAGGCCGAGGTTGACGTTATCGTTCTCGGAGGCATGGGACTCAAATATGACGACTACCTTTATTTCAAGAACACTCTTGAAGAGGGCGGAGCTTTGAGTAAGACGGTCATGTTCATCCATACTGCCGCAGACCCGACCGTAGAATGTATGAAGATTCCGGATCTTTCTCTTGCAGTTGCCGAGCAGTTTGCCCTGCAGGGAAAGGACGTTCTTGTTCTTCTTACAGACATGACGAACTTCGCTGACTCAATGAAGGAAATTGCAATCACTCAGGAGCAGGTTCCGTCAAACCGCGGTTATCCGGGAGACCTTTATTCTCAGCTTGCAAGCCGCTACGAAAAGGCGGTTGACTTTGCCGAGTCCGGTTCCGTCACAATCCTTGCAGTAACGACTATGCCTGGTGACGACGTTACCCACCCGGTTCCTGACAACACAGGATACATCACCGAGGGACAGTTCTATCTGAAGGGCGGACACATCGAGCCGTTCGGATCTCTTTCACGTCTCAAGCAGCAGGTGAACTCAAAGACAAGAAAAGACCACCGCGCGCTCATGGACGGTATGATCCGTCTTTATGCCCAGTACCGCGACACCCTGGAAAAGAAGTCCATGGGTTTCAATATGTCCGCATGGGATGAAAAGCTTCTGAAATACGGAAAGCTCTTTGAAGCCCAGATGATGGACCTCAGCGTTAACATTCCTCTTGAAGAAGCGCTTGACAACGGATGGAAAATCCTTGCGCAGTGCTTCGACAAGCAGGAAACTGGTTTGAAGACTGAATTGATCGAGCAGTTCTGGCCCAAGGCTTGAATCTCTTGATCTCTACTATTGCATGGGGATACTGAATGGCAAAGTTAAAGCTGACTAAAAACGAGCAGAAGGCACAGAAAGACGCGCTGAAAATGTACCAGCGCTATCTTCCTACCCTGACTCTTAAAAAACAGCAGCTGCAGTCAGAAATCCGCACCATAGACGAAAAGGCCAAGGCTGTCCGGGCGGAAAAGAAAGCTTTGGAAGAAGATTTCCAAAAATGGATTTCGGTCTTTGGTGAAAAAGATGCCTTCAAGCCGGGAATGGTGACCGTCAAGAACATCAAGAAAGGCTGGGGCAACATAGCTGGCGTGAAGATACCTATTTACGAGGGAGCGGATTTTGGTCGCGGTGATTACGATCTTTATTCGACTCCTCTGTGGATAGATATGGCTGCAGACCGCATGGAAAAAGAATTGGAGCTGGATTTGCAGGCTGAAGTACTTGATGAGCAGGTAAGGCTGCTTTCTCAGGAGCTTCGGACCACATCACAGCGCGTTAATTTGTTTGAAAAGGTAAAGATTCCTGAAACAAAGGCAAATATCAAGAAGATCGGTATTTTCCTTGGAGACGAGCAGGTTGCTGCCGTTGTCCGCAGTAAGATTTCCAAGAAAAAGCTTCAGTCAGCGGTTTCAGGCGATGCCGCAGCTGAGGACGTTCCTGTGGAAAAGAAAACCAGAAGCACAAGGGGGGCTAAAAAATGATAGTAAAAATGAAAAAAGTCTCCATTGTGGTTCTTAATTCCGAACGCAAGGCTTCTTTGAAAAAGCTCAGGAAGCTGGGGCTTGTGCATCTGGAGGCTGTCGAAGGAAAGGGACCCGTTCTTGCAGCGTACAAGGAAGCGAGCGCAACGGCAGACAAGGCGCTTTCAATAATCGACGAGATAAAGGTTTCCAAAAAAAGGATTCCGGCTCAAGTCGATGTTACGCCCAACGAAGCCGATGAAAAGGCACGTGAAATCGTTGCTCTGACGGACCGCAAGAAGTCTCTCCTTGATGTCATAACTCAGTCGACGATTGAGCTTGAGAGGCTTGAAAAATGGGGTTCCGTTGATCCTGAAGATTTCAAGTTCCTTGCAGAAAAGGGAATCTTCATGTACATGTATGAGATTCCGGTCGATAAGTATGTCCTTATCGGTGACAGCTCAAAGACCATGGTCGTCAATTCAGAGGGAAAGATAGCCAGGTTCCTTCTTCTTTCGGAGACGGAAATAACCGAGCGCCCGGAAGATATGCCGCCGGAAGCATTTTCTGTTCCAATGCCTGAAAAATCCACCGATCAGCTGGTCGCGGACATTCAGGGTGCGGAAAAAGAGATTGCGGGAATTGAAAGCACTCTCATTGAATGCAAGAAATATCATGACAGCATAGAGTCTCTCAAGGATTCTCTTGCTTCTGATATAGAATTTGAGACTGTTTACAGCGGAATGGAGCGTGATGCATCTGAAGAAGGAGCTGCGCACGCTGAATTGGATTCAATCGAAGCTGCAGTTGAAAATGAAAAGGCGGAAGAATCAGATCCTAGCGGAAAGCTCGCATGGGTCACAGGCTATGTTCCTGTCGATTCAGTGGAAGATCTCCGTGCCGAATGCAAGCTCAACGAATGGGCATGTGCCGTTTCTGATCCTGCTGATGATGATCCGGTTCCGACCAAGCTCAAGAACAACAAGTTCGTAAGCATAATCTATCCGCTCACGGATTTCTTGGACGTTACTCCGGGATACCATGAGTTTGACATTTCAGGCTGGTTCCTCCTGTTCTTCAGCATATTCTTCGGAATGATTTTTGCTGATGCCGGGTACGGTGCACTGATTTCACTGGTAGGACTTCTTCTTCTTGCAAAGAGCAAAAAGGGAAAGCGCTCTCTTCCGGTGCTTGTCATGATACTCGGACTGTGCACGATGGTTTACGGAGTCCTTACATGCTCCTGGTTCGGCATTGAATGGCAGAAGCTTCCTGAATGGATGGTCAATCTTTCGTTCAGGCCTATATCGTCCGCAAAAATGGAGATGCTTGGAATTGCTGATGCGGCAGGGCGTGCAAACACAAACCAGAAGGTGTTCTGTTTCATGCTTGCGCTCGTTCAGCTCAGCATCGCGCACATCAAGTGCTTCATAGCGGACAGGAAGAGCCTCAAGTGTCTCGGCGACCTTGGTTCATTGCTCCAGCTTTGGGGAATGTTCTATGTCGTCATGAACATGGTCGTTGACGGAACGAGATTCCCTCTTTCGGTTGCAGAAAAACCGATTGAGATTTTCGGCGGTGCTTTGAGCCTTCCTCCGACAATCCCGCTCATATCGATAGGAGTCCTTGGATTCGGCTTCCTGTTGAGCTTCATATTTTCGAACTATGAAGGAAGCATCGGAAAATCGGTGCTGGAGAGCTGCAAGAACATAATCAGCGTGCTTCTGGGCGTGGTCAACGTGTTCTCGGACATCGTTTCCTATATCCGTCTTTGGGCGGTCGCGCTTGCAGGGGCTGCAATATCAAGCACGGTCAACAGCATGGCAGGCCCGATGTTCGGAAAACTTGCGCTGGTCGTGTTCGCAGTGATATTGATTGTGTTCGGTCACGGACTCAACATGATACTGAACCTTCTTTCCGTCGTCGTTCACGGAGTGCGCTTGAATACGCTTGAATTCTCCCAGCACCTCGGCATGACATGGAGCGGAACAAAATACCGTCCGTTCAGTGAAAGGAGCGGCGTTAAGGAAGTCCGCGTGGAAGGTCTAGGCAAGGCAATCAACGCAGTGGGGGAGTTGGGAAAGCTCCGCTAGCAGATGAAGGGCAGGTGTAAATCATCTGCCTCCGGGAAGTTTTTCCGGTAAAAAAATCAAATACAGGGGTGTTTTTCACCTTCTGAAAAAATATGAATTAATTCGGAACGCTTATGTTCTAAAGGAGAAAATTATGGACTTTGGTATGATTGGTGCAGGTATTGTAATGGGTATCGCCGCTATGGGTAGTGCGATCGGTATCGGTATTGCAGGACAGGGTGCCATCGGCGCTTGGAAAAGATGCTACTTGAATAACAAGCCGGCTCCATTCTTGCTGGTAGTTTTTGCAGGTGCTCCTCTTACACAGACAATCTACGGCTTTTTGTTGATGAACTCAATGAGGACTTCTGAGCAGAATCCGTTCTTCCTTGTGGGTCTCGGACTTGCATGCGGACTTTCAATGTGTATGTCAGCCATTGCCCAGGGAAAAGCCGGTGCTGCAGGTTCCGATGCACTTGCCGAAACAGGAAAGGGATTCACGAACTACATCTTGGTCGTCGGTCTTTGCGAAACCATCGCTCTGTTCAGCATGGTATTCGGTATGATGGCCTGCTAGGGAAATCTTTCGTAGGAAAGTTTTTCGTTTTTCGGTGCGGAAGATTCCGGGATCATGTTTCCGGGACCATCCGTATCATGTTGTACGCCGCTTGAATGTTTACGTTCTTGCGGCTATTTTTATCGGAACGCCGGGGAAATCCAGATATAAGGAAGATGATTATGTACAGAAAAACCAGAACGGTCGCTATAGGCGGACAGAACAACATAAGGAAGATTCTTGTCGGGGGTGACAATCCCGTGACCGTGCAGACAATGTGGAAAGATTCCATAAATGACGTTGCCGAAGGTTCGGAAAAGCTTGTTTCCATATTGAAGCAGATAAACGACCTGAAATCCCTCGGTTGCGACATAATACGCTTCGCAGTTCCCGACATGGAAAGCGCGGAAGCTTTGTGCCTTATTGCAGCGAATACGGACGTTCCCCTTGTCGCCGACATACATTTTGACCACAGGCTTGCACTGAAATGCCTTGAAGGGCCTGTTTCTGTAATCAGGATAAATCCTGGAAACATCGGAAGCCGGGACATGGTTGAGGAAGTCGTGTATGCATGCCGCAAAAAGGGAGCCGCAATCAGGATCGGAGTGAATTCAGGAAGCCTTCCCAAGGATCTTCAGATTCTCGTTGAATCCGGTGAAATAACCAGGGCGGAAGCGCTTTGCCGGACAGCCTTGCGTGAAACAGCCGTTTTTGACAGCCTTGGTTTTAATGACGTAGTTGTGAGCATGAAAGCTTCATCCGTTGAAGAAACCGTGGAGGCAAACAGAAAATTCGCTGAAATATCGGACATCCCGCTTCACATCGGTGTTACGGAAGCCGGCCCGCTTATAACCGGAGTGGTAAAATCAACGCTTGCATTTTCTGCTCTGCTCAAGGACGGCATCGGTTCGACCATCCGCGTGAGCCTTTCTTCAAGCCCGGAGAATGAGGTCATTGCCGGACGCGAAATCCTGCATGAGTGCGGAAAAAGATCCGGCGGAGTCACGCTCGTCAGCTGCCCAAGGTGCGGAAGGATAGGGTTCGATGTGCATGGTTTCGTAGAAAGGTGGCAGAAAGAGCTTCTTTCCCTGAAAAAAGATGTAACGATTGCCGTTATGGGTTGTGTTGTTAATGGACCCGGTGAAGGCAAGCATGCTGATTTGGGCATTGCCGGAGGAGGGAACAAGGCCATTATCTTTAAAAAAGGCAAAATTGTGCGAACTATTGACGCAAAAGATGCCGATAAGGTATTCAGGGAAGAATTGGAGACTCTTTAAGGATGAATGTTTTAAAAAAATCTGTATCGCTTGTTTTTATATCGCTTTTGGTTGCCGGCTCGATTTATGCACAAAGCTCGACCGTGCCTAGAAAACCTTCCGGTGACGAGTATTGGTATATACTGAAACAGGCTCAGGACGCTTATGAATACTCTAATTTCGGGCAGGCAATCTCACTTGCAGAACAGGCGAAGAACAAGCGCAAGGCTCTGATCGAATGGGAAAAGAACACCATGGATCAGGCACAGAGATCTTCCGCAGTACGTCTTGCAGGTGATGACATCAAGCTGGTGCAGGAAGCATTGGTCAGGGGAAAGCTCAAGAATGCGCAGGAAATAGTCGATTCCTATCTCTCTACTTACGGAACTGCCAGATTCGGCGGAAAATTCTCAAACCTGCTTTCGTTTATAGAAAGAAACAGCTCATACCCGGAAGCTGACTATCTCATCGGAAAAGTCTACAAGCTTGAGGGCGAAATCAAAAAGGCCGAAATCTACATGAAAAAGGCATACGAAATGTTCGATCTTCTAAGCGTGCCTGACGTAAAGTACGACATACTCTATGACATGGCCGACATCGCGAAAAATCAGCTTGATTCATTGAACTACAGCCGCTACCTCAACACAAAGAAAAATTCAGGATATTATTCCGACTACGAAAAATACATGACCGACATACTCGCCGATGATTCCATGTACAGCAATCAGAACGTGATGAATTCGATGCTCAATGTCATATCTTCAAAGGACAAAAAGTCCATGTCACGTTTTTTCGAGCTTTACAGAAGCGGCAACGACAGGTCACTTAGCGCGTTGATCGGGCTTGCATCATATTACAGGACTTCAGCGGCCTATGTAGAAACCAATGCAGAAGTCAAGACGGAGCTTTTGAAATCCCTGAAATGCGCGGCTCTTGCATCAATAATTGCAGTGACGAGGATTCAGGACGTGCTTGATGACCGCCTTGTCGATTTTTCATACACGGGCATACAGGATCTCCTTAAAAAATCAAGCCGGTATTCGGACATAGTTTCCTGGGGAAATGACAACGGAGTCTGGGAACTTTTCTGTGTGCTTGCAGAAACGTCGGGCGACCTTGGATACAAGAATTTTTCTGACGATCTTTTTGCCGTCCTTATTTCATCCGTTCCTGAACCATATTGGAAGGAATATGCAGGAAGAAAATCAGCGTCATATAAGTAAGGGAAAACTGAATAATCCGAAAGCGGTTAGCATACCCCGTATGCTCATTCAGTGTTAACCATAAAATCCGCAAAATGTCCGCTTGAATTACGGATGCTTTGCGGTTTTTTTATGTCTTCCGGGGTGATTTACACTCCAAAAATCTTTTTTTGATTCGTCTTTTAATAATTCAGTCCGAGACCGAATGAAATCTCGAATTTCTTTGTGTTCGGATTTCTCCAGCTCATGTCGACCTGATCCTTGAAAAGCGTGCGTCCAAGATCGAATCCTACGCTTCCCCTGACTATATAGTTTTTGAATCTTGTCGGGAAGATGAGGATTTCTATACCCGCATCGTAAAATCCGTCCTTGGGGCTGAACACCCTTCCGGTCACCGGGTTTCTGGTAAGGGCTATGTCTATGAACGGCGAAATCTGAAGCTCGAAATTCAATGCACCGAAAAGCTTGCGCGGGAATGACCAGAATTTCTGCACTCCTGGTGACTGTGAATCATACGGACCGAAAATTGCAGCCGCCCATCCGAGCCAGTCCGTCGTGATTATATGGATCGGTACGTCAATGCTGAGCAAAAGTCCTGCATCGGTCGTGAGGAAGCTCTGGTTGTCAAGTATGCCCCTCATCCTCCATCCGACGTTGTTTGCATTGTCGTTGAGCATTCCGTATCCGAAGAACCTCGAATTTATGCCTACGTATTTGAATGCCTTGAAATACTGAATTTCCGCAGAAATGGCCGGTATTATGTTTTCAGATGAAAAATTGTAGGCTATGCTGTGGTTCAGCGAAATCGAATATCCGTCCCTGAAATTTCCCTTCCAGTTTACGGATGAAATTGCCAGATCCTGCCCAATGCTTATGGAAGGCCCCTTGAGGCTTGAGTTGCCGGGGTTTATTCCGTCGAAATCCCAGTTGTACGTGGCGTTTATCGAAGGCGTGTATCTTAATGGAATGACGTCGTTTATGTATCCCAATGTGAGCGGAAGGGATATTTTTCCGTTTTCGGTCAGATACAGTGCGTCGCCGTATGTTTCATAGCTGTTTTTGCGCGCTATGGACTGGGTGAAAGTCACCTGGAGCTGGTTGTTTGAGAACGGAATCGATGTGGTTATGCCCGTGCTGTAGCTGAATTCAGGAACGTCCCCGATGAACCATGAGATTGCGAAGTCGTTGTTCCATGTGTTGTTCGTAGGTCCCAGCTGGAAAGGATATGCGTAGTCGAAATTCGTTCCGAGAGTCACTTTTGAGAAATCGTCCGGTGCCGATGAAGTTCCGAACTGCGTGTTCAGGTCCACGTTGAGAGTGTTCATGAACCCAAGGAAATTGGAATCCTTGAGCTTTATCTTCAGCTCGAATCCGTTGTTGGAGCTGTAGTTGGGCTTCGGGAAAATCAGGAAATTTTTTGATTCGGTTACGGTAATATCGTAATCTACCTTTATGATGCCGTTCTCATCCGGTTCGTTTTCCTTTCCTTCCTTTGTGACATCATCGAAAATCCTCTTGTTCATCAGCTGCTGCACTATGTTGTCGGAATAGTCGTCAACTTCCTTGCGTGAGGAAAACAACATGTCCGTATTGATTTCCACGGAATTTTTCAGCGCGGACTGCTTCGTAATGCCCTTTGACGTATAATTTATGTCGCCTATCTTGTATTTAGGTACAGCCTGAGCGTTCTGTTCCGGCGTTTCATTGGATGCATCCTGTGCATATGATAAAAATCCTGCCGACAAAAAAAGCGCTGTCAGCAGGGCGAGTGATTTCTTATTCATTAATAAGCCCCTTTTCCGACCAATACTATCCATATTGTTTTTACTATAATCCAGATGTCAAGCCATATAGACCAGTTCTGTATGTAATATGAGTCCAGGGAAATGCGTTCTTCGTATCCCGTGTCGCTTCTGCCTGATGTCTGCCACATGCCGCTCAGACCCGGAGTGACGCTCAGTACATAATCAGCTGCATCGGAGTATTTTTCAAGCTCCTCATTTGTGACCGGACGCGGACCGACGAATGACATATCGCCCTTTATTATGTTCCATATCTGTGGAATTTCGTCAAGACTTGTTTTTCTGAGGAATTTTCCGATTTTGGTAACCCTTGGGTCATCGGTGAATTTTCTGTTGCGCTCCCATTCTTCAGCCATTTTCGGATCAGTTTCGAGAATATGCCTGAGCCTTTCCTGTGAATCCGCGTACATGGAACGGAATTTCCAGCATTTGATTTTCTTCCTGTTTTTCCCGACACGCTCATGACCGTAAAAAACCGGGCCGCGTGAATCTATCTTGATGAGCAGGGCAAAAATCAACGTGAGAACAAGTACGAACGGAAGCGCGATGAAAGCTATTGCAAGGTCGATTATACGCTTTATGAGCCGGGAAAAGCTTTTAGTGAGGTAGTTGGTGGAGATGTATCCGAGTATGCCTCCGAAATCCCTCATGTTGAGCGACATGGTTATCAAAGACTGCTTTTTCGGCACCGTGATCACGTACCTGTATGATGAGTGTATTTTTTCCAGATCCTTTTCGTAGTTGCAGAGTATGGCCACCTTTATGTTCAGGCCGTGCACTTGTGAAAGTATGTCGCTGCCGTTCATCATTACTGGAATGCCGCGGTATTCTTTTTCTGCCACCGGTCTTTCGGTCAGTATGAGGGCAGGGCGGTATCCGTAGTTCGGGTGATCCAGAAGGCGGTCCGCTATGTTTATGTCAGGAAGCGTTTTTGCGTAGAGCACGGCAGGAACCCCCCACCATTTGAGCTTACCGAAAATGCTGCGGAATGCTTCCCTTTCAATCGGAAGGAGTATTGATGCGAACGGCCATGAGATTACAAGGGCCAGCGCAATAGGATATTTTTCGGCTTCCTCCACGTTGATGGAGCTTGCAATGCCTACGAAAGAAAAGAATATGCAGAGTGAAAATCTCTTGACTTCTGCCTGAGGCGCAAGAAGAATTCCCGGATAAAGCCCTGCGGCGTAGAATACAATAAGAATCAGCGGAAGATATATGGCATAGTTCACGAAAGACTTGAAATTTATTGACGGCGGACTGCACAAGTTCACGATGAAAAATCCTATGCCTATGCTGAGCATGATTGCCAATGCGTCCATAAGCATCAAGGAAACTCCAGAAACAAAGGAACTGGTGCGCTTGAAATGATTCTTGAAATATGATGGATATTCTTTTGCTTCCATATCTTAAATTATACCAAAAAAAAGGCTTTGTGTACAGATTTTCACGGGTTTTATATGTTTTCACGGAGCTTTTGCTTCATGGCATAAATTTCCCGGAAATGCGTTTTTTTCTGTCTTGACTATAAAACTCCTTTTCTTGATGCCGATAATGATTATAAGTGAGGTAATGCATATGATCAGAGGATGGTATATTGGTGCAAGCGGTATGAACGCACAGCAGAACAGGCTTGATGCAATTGCCAACAACCTTGCCAACGTAGATACCACGGGTTTTAAGAGGGACATCCCGGTGAGCAAGGCATTCAGCGACCTGATTATCCGCAGGGTTGATGCGGACGGTGTTTATAAGACATCCAACGGTTCCTATGATGTGGCTCCGATCGTCGGTTCCCTGGGGCTTGGCGTGGAGACAAACGAACTTTACACAGATTTTGACCAAGGCTCTTTCAAGTCAACGGAAACGAGCACGGACATGGCTCTCGGCGGCGAAGGATTTTTTGTCGTACAGACACCTGACGGAGAGCGCTTCACCCGAAACGGAAACTTCCTTCTCGGAAAAGAGGGCATCCTTCTTACAAAGGACGGATATCCCGTGATGGGAGAAAACGGACCTATTGCAGTTGAAAGCGACAAATTTTTCGTTAATCAGGACGGAATGATAATCGACCGTGAGAACGACGTTTACATTGACCGCCTTAAGATAGTCAGATTTGAGAACGAGCGTTACCTCAAAAAGCAGGGCGAATCACTCTGGGACACGAACCTGATTGCCGGAAGCCCCTATGTGGCGGAAGGTGATGAAAGGCCGAGGGTGCTCCAGGGATTCACCGAAACAAGCAACGTCAACGTAGTGAACGAGATGGTGCAGATGATTGAGGTCAACAGGGCATACGAAGCGAACCAGAAATCAATCCAGACCGAAGACGACATGATGGAAACTCTCTGGAGCAAAGTGGCCGTCGTCAACCGCTGATATACGGAACTATAAAAAAGGGAGATATACAATATGGTAAGAAGTTTGTGGACTGCGGCAACCGGAATGAACGGACAGCAGGCGAACATAGACACTATTTCAAACAACCTTTCAAACGTAAACACGACTGGATTCAAGCAGCACCGCGTTGAGTTCGAGGATTTGCTCTACCAGAACAGAAAGCTTGCCGGAACCCCCGCAACCGAGGACACTATCACCCCGGTCGGAATTCAGGTGGGACACGGCGTTAAGGTAGGTGCGACCCAGAGGATTATGACGCAAGGCTCCCTTCAGGCAACAGGCGTTGATACGGACATAGCAATCGTAGGCGACGGATTTTTCCGCGTGCAGCAGTATGACGGAAGCTGGGCGTACACAAGGGACGGTTCCTTCAAAGTTGACTCAACCGGTCAGCTCGTTACAGGAAACGGACTCCGCGTGATCCCGGAAATCATACTCCCGGAAGGATTCCAGCTTGAAACGCTTGCGGTTTCCGATCTTGGACGCGTAACCGTAAAAGTGAACGGAAACCTTGATCCGATTGACGTGGGACAGCTTGAGCTTTACCGTTTCCCGAACTCCGTTGGTCTTGAAAACCTTGGCGACAACCTCTACAAAGTCACAAATGCATCGGGAGATCCTATTGCATCAAGACCTGGAATCGACGGAATGGGAACCACCAAGCACAAGTTCCTTGAAATGAGCAACGTCTCCGTGGTAAACGAAATGGTGCAGATGATTGTCGCGCAGAGGGCCTACGAGTTCAACTCAAAGGCAATCCAGACAACGGATGCCATGCTCCAGACCGCGACATCCTTGAAGCGCTAACCGGAATAGGGGAGGAATGAAATGGCTGTGAGCGGAATCTCAGGAACGGCAATCACCGGAACTCTGTCAAACGGAACTGGCGCAATACAGGCGGCACAGGAAAAGGCTGACGAAAGCAGGTTTCTTTCATTGGTGCAGGAGATGACTGCAAAAAAAACTGATACGGCGGAAATCCCGGAATCAGTCGCATCATCACAAATTTCCCGCAACCACCGTCTGAACGGCGACTACACGCAGGGATTCTATGACTACTACACTTCTGCCTCCGACAAAAACGCTTCTCCTGAAGGAATGGCGGCTTCTGTCAGGACAAAAAACGGCGGAAAACCGACTATAGACAAAACATCCGAACTGTACGCACAGTCCAAGGAAATGGAAAACTACCTTGTCAAGATGATGCTTTCTTCAATGCGCGACACGATACACCATGAAAGCATGTTCGGCGAAGAAAATGAATTCGCGCGCGGCATGTACGAGGACATGATGTACGACAACTACGCGGAGGCCCTGACAAAGACAACCCATTTCGGACTTGCCGACCAGATTTACCTTGAGCTTTCCGGCCAGCGCTAGGTTTCAGAAGATTACGAATATGGTAAGCGAATGCACTCGGATTTTTCTCCGGGTGTTTTTTTATGCGCGCGTCATTTTTTCTTTGACTTAAGCTCCTGCTTTTTTG
>JAFOTA010000028.1 GCA_017421145.1 Treponema sp. | reverse complement strand
AGACTTTTTATCAAAAATCAACAAGCCCCGAAAATAAAAAAACTGAATCCACGCAAACGGCTCAAAGACTGATTTCCAGAAGGATGAATTTCAAAACTCGAGGTGGCAGAGTTCCTGAGTTCCGCGACCTTTTTCAAGCATCATGAACTGAACCATGTACTCTTTTTTTCCAGTCGTCACGTTGATTTTTTCTTCACTGTGATAGACGCTTATCGGTCGATTGTAACATCCCCGTAAAACTGTCATGAGGATTTCGCTTACATATTAGCCTATGCTAACACAAATTTAAATAGGTTTGCAAAAAAAAGCCCCGGAAGAGTTAACTCCCGAGACCGTATGTTCTATTTTTTGATTTTTACTCGACGGCAAGACCCATCGGATGTGCGTTTCGCGCAAGCCTCAATCCGAAGCCGCTTGTACGCTTGTATGCACTGTTTTGATCCCTTGCTGAAACCGATGCCGCTGAGTTGATTCCTTCAGCCGGATTATAATATGCGCCGCCCCTTTTTACACGGTAGATTCCAGATTCTGCTCCATGAGGATTTTCAACGTCTGATTCTGGATAAGGAGCATAGATGTCCCAGCACCATTCAGACACATTTCCGCTCATATCATAAAGCCCAAGCTCATTCGGCTCCAGTTTTCCGACTTCATGCGTACATGCTGCGCTGTTTTCTACGAACCATGACACTTCCGACGGATTGTTGCTTCCGGCAAAAATATAATCACCCTGGGATTCATTGGTTTTGCTGCGGCTCAGTTTTCCACCGCGTGCAGCATATTCCCATTCGGCCTCGGTCGGCAATCTATATCCATTGGCATTTACGTTCATGATTACGGAATTCCACTTGTCCAAATCTTCGCTGTCAAAATCATCTGGAACTTTGCCCCATTTTTCAGGATCCGTTTCACCGTCTATCGAATAAACCGGAATAAGACCGTCAATCCGGCTGAATTTATTGCAGATTACAAGGCAGTCAAACCAGTTGAGGTTTTCAACCGGCCTGAAATCCTGATTTTCACCTTCGACCGGAACCCTGAGCTTTCCTTGAAAATGGCTTGGATTTCCGATGATCTGCTCCAAAAGATACTGAGGAAGCTCAAATGCCGCCAATTGAAAGTCATTTACGGTGACCGTGTAGGTTTTTCCGTTCACTGTGCGCGTAAAAGTTCCGCCTTCAATATCTTTTTCTTCCACATAATTTGAGATTGTCGCAACGTTCAGCTCATATTCCGTATCGACCGCCGGGAAAAATTTAGGGCCGAAGTTGTGGTCGCGGAAAAATGAATCTCCCAGATCAACGTCTTTTTTTACGTCAAGGGGTTCTTCAAAATGTCCTTTGATTGTGGTTGAATTGTGTCCCTCGGAATCTTCTCCGTCCAAAAGGTAAAAAGTAAGGCTTACAGCATTGCGGTTATAGAATATGGTTACGGCATTCAGGCCATCGGCATCTTTTTCCATTGCAAGACCAGCCGGAGTAAATCCATACAAAAGCGGCGAATCAGATTTCAAATCATTCGGAGTACGGCCTTTATCTACACGTTTGTCTTCCTGCAGCTCGGTAAGTTCAGTATAAGTTTCAAGATCAAGATTCTGTATAAAATGATGCACCCTTGACGCTGTAGCAACGGTCTGATCTTTAAAATATGTCAGCCCCACAGAAACAGTTCCGTTTCCGTTGACGATTTTCCCTTCATTTGTTTCACAGCTGCTCATATTGACAAGCGCAACCACAAAAAGGGTACAGATTGATGCTAAAAAAATTATCCGGTTCTTTTCCATAATAATCCCCCCCGGAAGATTCCTTCCCTAATTGTCGGCATTTACGACGAAAAACCATCCGCTTTTAGAAAAACAACTCAAGCTGAGGATCAGTAACGTCCAGAAAGCTTTGTTGGTTTCCATAAATTATATCATCATCTGGGGAAACAGACCCCAAAAGAATAGGCGAATTTTTATCGTGCTTTTCAAAATTCTGCAAAGCACTTTCAGGATTCACGTTCGCATAGCAATACCGGCATCCGTTCGGACAAGTATTGTATGCACCTATGTCATGGCTGACCATGCACGTACACCCACGCCGCATGCCTTTGTGCTTCAGATCCTTGAATTTCACGCCGTTCGCTTTTCCAAGGGCTTCCAAAGTCACGCATCCGCACGGCAAAATACCATATCTGGAATAATCCGACTTGGTTGCGCAGGATTGTATCGGAATACGGTATTTTCTTGCCGCCGCACCCAATCCTTCTGCCAGAGTTTCCATATCTTCTTCCGTAAGAATCTCCAGCTCAGGCATGTTGTGCACAAGCTTTTCATACATTTCTACAAAACTGAAGACACATTTTGAAACATGCCCCGAAAGTCTTGCAGCCATGTGCGTAAAACTTATCATATGCTGCTGAACCGTATATTTTTTCGTAAGCAGCACAGGATCATAACGCCAAACTATTCTTTCTTTACCAACCTGTTTTTCCAGTTTGTACAAAGTGTCTATGCTCTGGTCAAACGACGGAACCCCAGGCTCGATATCTTTTCCGTATGCCGTAATCGTATAAAAAAAATATGTGTTGAACCTTTTTGTTATTTCATGCAGTCTGGGAAGGATCGGCGCATAATTTTTAGAGCAAAAGAGCACGCAATCAACTTTCTCAGGCGTCAGCTCATAACGAGTGACTTTTTGGGGGAACAGAGGATTGCGCGAATACACGAACCCTTCCTGAAAGCGCTTTAACAGCCAGTCAGAAAAATACTGAACGGTATCTGTCCGTCCCCCGGTATTTATAAGCATCCTTATTTGATTTCGTTTGTCAGCTCTGAACCGGCAACGAATTCTTTTATATTGTCCAACGTTGTTGCAGCAATGGCTTTAAGTGCATTTGTAGTAAGGAACGCCTGATGGCTTGTTATTATGACGTTCGGGAATGTCATAAGGCGTGCAAGGGTGTCATCACGGATTACGTTCACTGACCAGTCATCGAAGAAATACTTGCTTTCTTCTTCATAAACATCCAGTGCGGCTCCACCAAGCGTCTGTTTTTTGAGGGAGTTGACAAGAGCCGTTGAATCGATCAAAGCACCGCGGCCCGTATTGATTATGACAGCATCCCTTTTCATAAGCTGGAGTGACTGTGCGTTGACCACATGTTTCGTTTCTTCCGTAAGCGGACAGTGCAGGCTGAGCACATCTGCATCGGCGAACAACTGCGCAAGCTGGACATATTTGAATCCGTGTGATGAAGCCCATTCATTGTCCGGGACGACATCAAACACTTCTATATTCATTCCGAATCCGCTGAGAATCTGGGCAGTCAGTTTTCCGATGCGGCCGGTTCCAAGTATACAGGCAGTGAGTCCGTTGAGATTTCTTCCGGTCAAACCATCGAGGGTAAAATTACCGGATTTCGTCTTGATATAAGCCTGCGGGATTTTTCTTGTCAAAGACAAAAGCAATGCAACCGCATGTTCTGCAACTGAATCAGGAGAATAGGCAGGAACCCTTACGACTTTGATTTCAGCTTTTGCAGCCGCCTTCAAATCCACGTTGTTGTATCCGGCACAACGCAATGCAATCAGCTTCACACCACATTCTTTTAGCACCGCTATGACTTTTGCGTTGACCGTGTCATTGACGAAAACACAAATCACGTCATAACCTTTTGCCGTCATTGCAGTCTTCTCATTCAGATGAAAATCAAAAAAATCAATATTATAAAGATATGATTTATTCGCTTCTGAAAAAGAAGTCCTGTCATAAGAACGAGTATCGAAGAATGCTACGTTTATTTCTTTTGTTTCCATGCTTTCCTCCGTATATCCGCAAGCTGTTCACTGATTATAGCATACACTTTATAAGTTTTTTTCGCAAGTAAAAATCCAAAATATCTAATCTTCGCAACTAACTAACGATAGTTTTAAGATTTTAGCTATAAACAGCATGAATAAGAATCAAATGCTTGGAATTTTTAATAAGATTTCTTAAAAAAATATGAAAAGTAAGTAAAAAAAACTTGCAAAATTTAATAATGCGATTTATCATTTTAATGCAGGGCTCATGGAAAAATATCGATGGATTCCTGATACAGATTTTACTGCTGACCGTTCAATCGTTACCTCCTATCAAAAAAAGAACGGTCAGCAGTTTTTTTTTTCTACTGATTAATCAGCTGCCTTTTTATATGCATCAAATTTTTCAAGCATCTCGTTGTCTTTCTTTTTGTCCAAAAGACTTACTACAACCGTCACCACAAAGTTGATTATGAATGCCGGAAGAATTTCATATATACCGAAAATCGGATTTACGGACGCAGGGATTTTGTTCCATACGATAACCGTGATTCCTGCTGCGATGAGTCCTGCAATGGCACCTTTATTGGTACAACGCCGCCAGAACAGAGAAAGAAGAATAATCGGACCAAGCGTTCCGCCGAATCCTGCCCATGCATAGCTTACCAAATTGAAAATCGAGCTGTTCTCGTCCAGAGAAATCACAAAGGCAATCAGTGCAATAACCAAAACGGTTATACGGCTCACGTTCAAAACTGCTTTATCAGATGCATTCTTTTTTATGATGCCTTTGAAAATATCCTGGCTGAATGAAGAAGATGCAACCAAAAGCTGACTGTCTGCTGTACTCATGGCGGCGGCAAGTATTGCACAAAGGAAGATTCCACCAATGAACGGAGGGAACAGCTGCTTGAGGGATTCGCTGAAAACAGTTTCCGCTGCAGATGTACTCAAAATTGTCGGCTGGAGATAAACGGAACCCAAGCTTCCTACGACACAGGCCGCGGCAAGTGCAATCACAACCCAGACTGCTGCAATGCGGCGTGAAGTCTTGATTTCCTTGTTTGAGCGGATTCCCATGAACCTGATGATGAAGTGCGGCATACCGAAATAACCGAGCCCCCAGACAAGGGCAGAAATAATCGATGACACACCATAGGACTGGTTGTTCGTGAACGCTTCCTGCATTTTTTCACTCAATGCATTGAAATCACCGTTGATTGCCCGCTGACCGAATTCATTTATTTTTTCAGCAGCAGCCGAAGGTCCGCCAAGCTTGACGAGCATCAATATTCCGGTAAGCAGAAGTGCGACGAACATCAGGGATCCCTGGATAAAATCGGTTGTACAAACGGCAAAGTATCCGCCGGTGATTGTATATGCAAGAATCACGACCAGACCGATTACAAGACCGATGTGATACTCAAGGCCGAACACAGAGTTGAACAATTTCGCACATGCAACCAAACCTGATGAAACATAAATCGTGAAGAACAGAATATTGAACAAAACGACGACCGTCCCGAGAATACGCTTTTTGTCATTGAAGCGGTTGTTCAAAAATTCCGGGATTGTAATTGAATTTCCGAATGTGACCGTACACTTGCGGAGCCGTTTTGCCACAATCAGCCAGCTCAAATATGTTCCTGCAGCAAGCCCCGCGGCAGTCCAAAAACATTCCTTGATTCCGCCAAGATAAGCAAGACCCGGCAATCCCATCAAAAGCCACCCGGACATATCGGATGCTTCAGCACTCAGGGCTGTGGTCCAAGGTCCCATTTTGCGTCCGCCAAGAAAAAAATCCTCTGAACTGTTGTTCTTTTTCATAAATTTCAGACCGATGAAAATCATCATGCCCAAATACAACACAAACGCGATAATATGCTGTACCATTGCTGACATACTTTCCTCCGTTAATAATAACTTTGTTTTAGAGCCAATTCTAAAAAAATTCGGCTGTTATTTCAATGTCATATATGATAATATTTTTTCACCATTGATTGAGTTTATATGATAAAACGCACAGGTCACGCTGATCTGCCGCTGCATGTCGGGACGGTTCCCAAATGGCTTGCAGACAGGATGAAAAGCTTAGGCACGGAAATTATACAAGTCCTCTTGATTGAATACGGAAAAAAAGAAGTCCTCAGACGTTTGAGCGACCCTCTTTGGTTTCAGTCGCTGGGTGCAGTTCTCGGCATGGACTGGCATTCTTCCGGCATAACTACGTCGGTCATGTATGCTTTGAAGCGAGGGATAAACGAAAGGGCAAGGGAATTCGGACTCTGCATATGCGGCGGACGGGGAAAATATTCAAGGCGCACTCCTGAAGAAATCCTTTTTCTTTCAGAACACACGGGTCTTCCGGGAAATGATTTGGTCAAGGCAAGCAAACTGGCGGCAAAAATCGACAACACGGCAGTGCAGGACGGATTCCAGCTTTATCAGCATAATTTCATTTTGTCAAACGAAGGGGATTGGGCAATCGTCCAGCAGGGAATGAATCCAGAAACAAAAACAGCGCGGCGCTATCACTGGTGTTCCGCAGACCTTAAATCTTTTTCCGAAGAGCCGCATTCCGGTATAACAGGTGAAAATCAGGGGCAGATTTTGAATCTAACGGATTCGGATGCAGCCAAGACACGTGAAAAAATCCTTGCGGTTTCAAATGAAAAAAGCGAAAAAATAATCAAGGAGATTTCTGACATTGCACGGCTTGGAAATCCGCTTGAACAAAGAAAACCGGTTCAGCCTGAACTTTTTTCGGACAGTGAAAATGCTGATTGCGGAATCATTTCAGAAAATAAAAACCGGAACATAATACTCCCGGCACATCATGAAGTACGCGCAGAAGACGTTGATTTGAAAAGGCTTGGCGGAGTGCTTGCAACGGCATATGAAAATCACCCTGAAGATTTTGAATCTCTTTTGCTTACACCAGGGCTTGGGCCAAGAACGCTCCAGTCACTTACTTTGGTGAGCGAAGTGATTTACGGAACACCAAGCAGATTCCGCGATCCAGCCAGATTCAGTTTCGCACACGGTGGAAAAGACGGACATCCATTTCCGGTGCCGACAAAAATCTATGACGAATCAATCCGAGTGCTCGGCGACTGCATTGAAAAATCAAAAATGGGATACGATGACAAATCAAATTGCCTGAGACGGCTTCATGACACGGCTTTGGAGATTGAAAAAAACTGCAATCCTGCCGCTGATTTTGACGCTGCAATCGCACATGAAAAATCAATGTCAAAAGAATGGGGCGGAAGGACTTGTTTTGACTAAAAAGCCATAGCCACCATGTCCAAAACCTGTTATCATAATCCATATGATAAAAGCAGAAATTGAAGATAAAGATTTGAAGCAAAAAATAGAATCGCTCCCGAAAGATGAAATGGCCATCTTTGTTTTGAGCGACGGCCGTGCAAGAGGTGCAATTTTTCACGGAACACGTTTCGTAAACCAAATGCGCGCACAGCACAAAACCGGTATTCTTGAAACGATGGTTTTAGGTCAGGCATCTCTTTGCGGTGCAATGCTTTTGCCCACTTTGAAAGGCAGGGAACATCTAACCTGGCGCTATGAGATTGACGGTCCGGCACAAGGATTTTCAGTTGAAACCGACACATCTGGATACGTCAGAAGCTATCTTTTCAATGACCACATTCCGGTTGAAAAGCCTCTTGAAAATTGGGATCTGGAGCCATTTTTAGGTGAAGGCACCATGACGATTTCAACTCTTTTTGAAGGCGACAAAACACCCTATGTAAGCTCAATTTCTGTAAACAAAAAAAACATCGCAAAAGATCTGGTAGATTTTTTTGACCAGAGCGTGCAGATTAAAACCGCTTTCAACACAAGCATCCAGATGGACAAAAACGGAAGGGTAACGGGAGCCGGCGGATTGTTTTTGCAAGTCATGCCGGAAGTCGGAGGCACAAAAGGAAACGGCATTATGACCGAAGAAACCATCTCGGATGAAATGCTGATCGAAAGATTGGAGGTGGCATTTAAAACCGCACCGTCTTTGGGCACTTGGTTCAGCGAGGGCAATACAATTGACGACCTAATTTACAACCAATTCTGCGAATTCAAACCATCGATAGCCGTCCGTAGATCCGTCGTATATGACTGCCCATGCTCAAAGGAAACTTACATCAGGCATATCCGGTCACTTCCAAAAGCCGAACTTGATGATATAAAAAAGAACGGACCTAATCCACTGGAGATTTGCTGCCGGAACTGCAACTCGATTTACCGCATTCCAACAGCTGAAATTTGAGCTAACAAACGTTAGGTGGGCAAAATAAAATGTTAACTAACGATTGTTTGTTGCAAAATCACATTTCAACCCTGATTTCTCTATGGCGGAACAACAAAAACGCAAATTTTCTCTCAAAACCAGAGATTTTAAAGGTTTCATCAGATTTATTAAGCTTGCAAAGAGGTCTTACAGGTAAGCGTGAACTTGTCGGAAGCGGCTACATGGAGAATCCTTCACAACTTGGTGCTTATCTTCTATATTATTGGCCGATTTCCTACATGCAGATTTACTGGGCGGCAAAAAGCTGTCCAGAACTTATCGCAGCCGAAAAAAAAGAAATAAACATACTCGACATGGGTTCTGGTCCCGCTCCGGCATCCGTCAGCCTTTGCGACCTGCTTCTGAAAAACGGATCTCAAAAAATCAGCGTGGATTTATGTGACTTCAGCCAGAAAGCACTGAACCTTGCAACACAGATTTATTCAAGAGATTTGAAATCTGTCACCATAAAAACAAGGGTACAGAATTTCGAAAAAGATGTTCCTCATTCGGACAAAAAATATGACATAATCATCATGAGCCATGCCTTGAACGAGCTTTGGAAAAACAGCCCGGACTTCATTCAAAAACGCACGGATTTTCTAATCAAGCTTTCGGAAAATCTTGTAGATGACGGAATCCTTTTTTTATCCGAGCCGGCACTATTGGAAACAAGCCGGAATCTGCTACAAATAAGAAACCGCCTTATTCAAAACGGATTTTGCATACTTTCACCATGCATGGGACAATCAGACTGCCCGGCCTTGAGCGCAGGCCCCAACCATACATGCCATGCAGAAATAAGCTTGGCACCCGTTGAGCCGGTTTCACCGATTGCAAAAAACGCCCGCTTGGACAGGGAATCCGTGAAAATGACATATTTCATCTTCAAAAAAGGATACAAAACTGTACCCATGGAAGAAGACTCCACAGCAATAAAAGGAAAAGTCGTTTCAGATGCAATGCTCAACAAATCTGGCAGAATCCGCTTTTTAATCTGCGACGGAAAAACAAGAACCGCAGTCTCAGCAAAAAAAGACGACCAATACGCCAAAAAAATCAAATTTTTCGACTTGAAACGCTACGATTCCATACTTATCTCAAACCCCGAAATCCGCGGTGACAACGAAACAAAAGCCTACGGTATAAAGGAGGATACAGAATTAAGGGTACAGAAGTTCTTGGAAAATCATTGAGCCGGATTTT
>JAFOTA010000188.1 GCA_017421145.1 Treponema sp. | reverse complement strand
CGCTGATCCTTACAAGAGCGCACTTGATGCCTACAACAAGGCAGTTGAGGAATTCAACAACAAGGAATACAAGGATGCAGAAAAGGATGCCGAAAAAGCAAGCGGTCTCCTTAATGATGACTATATCGAAGGTCTGAAGAACGCAAAGAATGAAGAGGATGCAGCAGCTGCAGAAAAGAGAGCCGCCGCTGAGGAAGCGCTTGCAAAGGCAAAGGAAGCCCTGGACAATGCAAAGGAATCAGGCCTCAGTCCTCTGAACGAAGATTACCGTGAAGCAGTGGATCTTTATGCGTCTGCAAAGGATGCCTTCGACAACGGTGATTATGACAAGGCAAAGGAAGATGCCGAGAAGGTTCTTGAGCTTATGGATCCTGATGCCGTAAAGAAGATGAAGGAAAAGGATGATGCCGAAGCCGCAATTTCAAAGGCCCGCGAAAGGATCATAGCGGCAAATGCAGCCGGACTTGACACAAGCTTCGATCCGTACAAGGATGCGCTTGGTCATTACCGTGAGGCACAGAAAGCTTTCGCCGATGAAGATTATGTCAAGGCAAAAGAAGAGGCCGACAAAGTCCCTGAGCTTCTCACCGATGAAGAAATCAACCGCATGCTTGATGAAGTTGAGGCTCAAAAAGACAAGTCAGCCGCCGAGGGAGCGCTTGCAGCCGCCAAGGAACGCATTGACTATGCAGAATCAGCCGGACTTGATGAATCTGACAAAAAATTCAAGGCAGCCCTTGAGTATTACAACCGTGCGCTCGATGAGTTTGCCGCAGAAAACTATCCGGAATGTACTGATGATGCAAATATGGTCCTCAGCCTTCTTGATGATTCTTATATCAACAATCTGCTTGCACGCGGAGAAGCTGAAAAAGCAATTGCCGCCGCAAAAGACAGGATTGCATATGCAGATTCAATCAATGCCGCACGTGATTTCCCGATCGCATATGAAGCAGCAAAGGCATATTATGCACAGGCTCTGGACGACTACACTGCAGAACAGTTTGAAAAGGCCGTCGCAGATGCAAACAAGGTCATCGATGCTCTTGCAGACATTCATGAAATGGCCGTTCTTCCTAAGTACTACATCGTTCGCCCATGGGCTGAATCAAAGGACTGCTTCTGGAATATTTCAGGACGCTCCTATGTATACAACAACCCGTGGCTTTGGGAAAACCTGTATGAAGCGAACAAGGACAACATTCCTGAGCGCAACAACCCGAACCTTATCCTCCCTGGCATGAAGATGGAAATCCCGTCTATCAGCGGAGAATACCGTGACGGTGTCTACAGCCCGGACGTTGAATACGGAACGTTCAGCACGAACAGATAACGTAAAAATGCCGGTATAAAAAAAAAGACTGCCCGATTTTTTTCAGGCAGTCTTTTTTGTTTTCTGCTTATAATCAGCGGTCAAATCTCCGAGGCAAGATAAAGGCAGAGTGCGCTTGCCATAAGTGCGTGGGGAAATTCCTTGCTTCCCATCTTTTTGATCACTTCCTTTTGATCCATGAGCATGTAGTCAAGGAATTCGTCTGAATCAAGGTTCTGGGTTCCCGTAAAATCAAGGTCTTTTGCGCAGTAGATGTGAAAATGGTTTGCAAAAAGGGCAGGATTGGGGTTGACCGTCCCGAGATGCACAATCTTTCCGGCAACTGCACCGGTTTCTTCTTTAAGTTCGCGCCTTGCACCGTCTTCCGGGGATTCTCCTTCATCGATCACTCCTCCGGGAAATTCAATGCTCAGGGCTTTTTCTCCGTGCCTCCATTGCTTTACCATTATGAATTTGTCGCCGTAAACAGGAACCACGCATACCCAGTCACGGGCTTCGTTGACTATGTAGCGGCCTTTTTGACCGTCGGGACCTTGGCTTTCACGCTCCGTAACCCTGAAAACAGGCGTTTCAATCAGAGTTTTTTTGCCCAGCTCCTTCCATTCAAGATTTTTGAAATCATTTTTACCGTCCATTTCAATCTCCGTGCGCCTTTATTTTCCGCCTTTGTCTTCTGCGGCTTCTTTCAGCACTTTGCCGAAGCTTTTCAGATAGTCGATGAACGAGACGTATGAGAAAACTACGCATGCAATGAAAAATCCCATGGAAATGTTTTTGAGGATTCCGACGTTGACGTTCCATGTTTCAGAAAGCCCCGTCCTGACAAGTGACTCTATTGCAAGCGCGATGAGGATGGACGTTATGTAAAAGACTGTCTTGAGTTTTCCGCCTTTCCGGGCAGCGATTGCAGTTCCGCTTTTTGCAGCCACCATGCGAAGGAAACTTTGGCCGAATTCACGGTAAAGAATCAGCACGAGAACAGGCAGCGGGCAGTATCCGGTGTATGTGAAGCAGACGAAAAGAGAGAGATGCAGGAACACGTCGGCAAAAGGATCGAACATTTTCCCGAAGTCGCTGACCTCATTGTTTTTTCTTGCGTAGTGTCCGTCAAGATAGTCGGTGAATTCCGCAAATGCAAGGAAAGGAATCAATATGCATGTGTTGCTATTGAAAGAACGCTCCCGTTTGCTGATTTAAGCCATACCGGAAGAAAATAAAGCACAAAAGTTATAGGAGCCGCCGCTATGCGGACCATGGTAAATTTATTTGAAGTTTTCATATCAAAAGTATAAGCCAGCATGCCGTATTTTTCAATACCATGGCCTTGACGAAAGTTTGTCATGCCGAAGTCCTTGTCCGGGTCTTGAAAATTTCCCTAGAAATAAATGTGATAATATAGTAGAATAACCGCATGAAAAATTCTTGGAAGAAAACGGGGATTTCGTTCCTCACATTGATTTTTACGGTTTTATCACTCGGTTTTGTCTCATGTTCAAATGAGATCATCGGTTACAGCGTTGTCTTGTGGAATATTCCCGAAGCGTTGATTGCTGACGGTGAAGTCGTTCCGGTTTACATGAAATCCAATATTTCAAAGACATATCTTATCGGCACTCCCGATGAATCGCAGAGGGTTGAGATTCCTTTGTGGAAGATTACGGAACCTGCATCAAAGGGCAGTGCGAACAAGTATGCCAAGACACATGCGAAGTTCAACAAGCAGTATGCCGTATCCGTGATTGACGGTCTTCCGATCAGAAAGGAACCGACCAACGTTGCGAAACAGGTTTACAGGCTCCGCAAGGGAGAAATAATCAGGACTTATTTTACCGGCGAAGGTGACAGGCCTATGAACGGTCATACACCGCTCGAAGGAGAATGGTTCCAGGTGCTTACTTCAACCGGAATAAGCGGATGGTGCTTTTCATACAATCTGCGCACTTTTGAAATTGCGGCTGACGGAAGCTATGATTATGACGGCGAGGGAATCGTAAAGCCTGAAAGCTCCGATGATCTCCTTGACGCTGCATTGGCTACGGTCTGGTATCCTGAGTATTATTCAAAGATGATAAACAAAAAGGAAATCAACCTTGATTACATGCAGGAAGATTTCGGATTTGATCCTGGAACTGAATCCGGCACTATCCGCCTGAAGCTTTCAAACGTAGATGTTTCCTATCCTTATGAAGGCGTTACAAAATCATCCGAAAGCGTCTACAAATTCACCGACACTCCTATAACGATGACGCTCCGTGACGCACATTCAATCATCCTGCGCTTTACTGACAAGGACGGAAAACCTTCGACTACATATTTCGTTTCAATCGACGATGACGTTCAGACTCTCATAAAGAACGAGAGGGCACGCCGCGAACGTGTATATACAAGCCTCATGCGCACAGGCCCGACTTACAGCAGCACGAACTACGGTGTACTTACATTCACTGGATCCCACAAATTCCAGTGGAGCGGACTTGACAACCTCCAGCCTGCGGTAATTTCAGCAGATGCAGGAAAGGGCGGAACCGTTGAATCAAAATACTTCCTCCCGTCATCTTTGAAGGGCGTATGGGACGGAGTGCTCACGTTTGTGTTCAACGGAACTTCATCCGAAGTGAACTTCTTCTACAAGGCGGAAGCAAACGGACTCAGGCTTACGACCGCACGTGTTGTCGTCACAAAAGATGCAAGCTCCGGAAGAAACAATGCTGAAGTCAGTATGCCGGCTGATTCACAGGTTCTCTTCTTCCATCTGTAGTTTCCGAAGAGTCGTTGAATGGCATTCGTTCAGTTTTCAAAGGTATCCCTGGCATTCGGTGACAGGGATATTTTAAAAGATGTTTCCGTAAATCTCCAGACAGGAAGCAAGGCGGCTTTGACCGGAGCAAACGGAGCAGGAAAATCCACGCTCATAAAAATCATGGCAGGGCTTGTGGAACCTGACAGCGGTGAGCGCATTACTCAAAAAGATTCCCGCATCGCATATCTTCCCCAGAGCGGTCTTGTACATCACGGCTGCTCGTTGAAAGAGGAGGCCGACAAAGCTTTCCAGTGGGGTTATGAGATTCAGGAAAAAATAGATGAAATCGGCGGGCGGATGAAAGATTCCCCTGATCAGGCAGAAGCTCTTGCCGTTGAACATTCCGAACTTCTTTCCAAGCTTGAAGATTCAGGTTGGTACAGGAGGGAAGCTCTTTCTGAATCCGTTCTCCTGGGACTTGGTTTTTCACGCGAAGATTTTGAAAAGCAGACCGATGAATTTTCAGGCGGATGGCAGATGAGGATTGCGCTTGCCAAGGCTCTTATGTGCGGCCCGGACATCCTTCTTCTTGACGAACCGACCAACTATCTGGACATTGAGGCACGAAACTGGCTTGAAAAATTCCTTGCAGATTTCAAAGGCGGATTCCTTCTCGTAAGCCACGACCGTTATTTTCTCGACCATACCGTGAACGTCGTCTATGAACTTTTCGGCGGTGACCTTAAGCGTTATCCCGGAAATTTCACGCACTACGAGCAGGTCAGGGAAACGGAGCTTGAAAGCCTTATCAAATCTTATGAACAGCAGCAGCAGGAAATCAACAAGCTTGAAGATTTTATAAGAAGGTTCGGAGTAAAGGCGACAAAGGCGGCTCAGGCACAGGAAAGGCAGAAGATGCTCGACAAACTCCTTGCCAACAAAATCGAGATACCCGAAAGCCTTAAAAAAATACATTTCAAATTCCCGGAAGCACCTCATTCAGGACAGCTTGTGGCTACGCTTTCAGGAGTGACGAAATCTTATGGCGGCCCGAACGTAATCGACGGACTGGACTTCGTGCTTGAAAAAGGCGAGAGGCTTGTCGTTGCCGGTAGAAACGGTGCTGGAAAATCAACCCTGCTCAGAATCATTTCAGGCGTGGATCAGGATTATTCCGGTGAAGTGAAGCTTGGTGCCGGAGTGAGCGTCGGATATTTTTCACAGGATTCGGCTGAAAAAATAACCGGTTCCGAATCGATTTTGGAAAGGCTTGAATCGAAGTGTCCGCTGGATTTAGTTCCCAAGGCCCGTGACATGCTTGCGGCATTCCTTTTCCGCGGTGACGATGTTTTCAAGAGCATAGACGTTCTTTCCGGCGGTGAAAAAAGCAGGATCGCGCTTCTTGAACTTCTTTTGCGCCCGGTGAATCTGCTTGTCCTTGACGAACCGACCAACCATCTTGACATGCACTCGAAGGACGTTCTTCTTGAGGCGTTGAAAGAT
>JAFOTA010000187.1 GCA_017421145.1 Treponema sp. | reverse complement strand
CGATGTATGACTGAGGAACGTCAGACTGCTTGATGTAAGAAGGAGTGTAGGCAACGAGGTGCATGCAGCAGTCACGTGCGAATTCCTTGACCTTCTCATCTTCAGAACCCTTTACTACGACCACGGCAGCAGTCTTATAGTCTGAGTGAACGTATGAGCCGACTGATGCCCCCTGAGGAACGTCAACGACCACGACCTTGTTTACTGACATGTTCTCGTGAGTCTTTGCAGCGAAATCAAGGAGCACGTCCGTAAGTTCCTGCTCAATCTTCGTATATCCCTTTTCAAAAATGATGTCCAGGATTTTTTCTCCGGCAGCAAGGAAGCTTTCGTTCTTTGCAACGAAGTCAGTTTCACAAACAAGTCCGACGGCAGCAATCTTATTGCCGTTCTGCCTGATGAAAATGTGACCTTCGCTGGTTGCCCTTTCAGAACGCTTTGCTACGGCAGCAAGTCCCTTTTCCTTAAGGAGCTTTGCAGCCTCGTCAAAATTTCCGTCAGTTTCCATAAGGGCTTTCTTACAGTCCAACATTCCTGCGCCGGTTGCCTCACGCAGCTCTTTTACCTGAGAAGCTGAAATAGCCATTTGTTTTCTCCAAAATTCTAAAATAAAATCGACAGCGCCGGGCTGGGCGAATCATACCCGGCAAAACAACAAAGAATTTCCTTATTTAAGGAAGATTTTTTGCATAAACAAGCCAGAAAGATTATCTCTTTGAGTAGACCTTGTCTTCGTCAATGAAATCCTGCTCGTCCCTCTTGTCCGCTTCGGCATCCTCTTCCTTCACTTCAGTAGGAGTGTAGTTTGAGTAATCGACGATTTCCTCGTCTTCGCTCTTTGTTGAAGCATCAGTTGTAACGTCATCCTCATCACCGAGTGTCTCGATAATCTTGAGTCCCTGCTCGTTGTCAGCTTCGATCACTGCATTTGCGATGATTGATGTGAAAAGGCTGATTGCGCGGATTGCATCGTCGTTTCCAGGAATAGGGAAGTCGATTCCCTCAGGGTTGCAGTTTGTGTCAACGATTGCGACGATAGGAATTCCCATGCGGCGGGCTTCCTTTACTGCAATCTGCTCTTTGTGCGTATCGATTACGAAGATTGCTCCCGGCAGATCCTTCATTTCCTTGATTCCGCCGTAGTTCTTCTGAAGCTTTTCCTTTTCCTTCAAAAGTCCTGCAACTTCTTTCTTCGTGAGATTTGCGAAAGTTCCGTCAACTTCCATCTTTTCGATTTTCTTGAGACGGAGAAGTGATTTTTTGATTGTTGCAAAATTGGTGAGTGTACCGCCAAGCCAGCGGTTGTTTACATAATACATGCCGCAGCGCTCTGCTTCCTTCTGGATTGCCTGCTGAGCCTGCTTTTTTGTTCCGACGAAAAGAACTGACTTGCCGGAAGATGCTACCTTGCGGATTTCCTCGTAGCTTTCTTTGATTGCAGTGATTGTTTTCTGCAAATCGATGATGTGAATACCGTTGCGCTCTGCGAAGATGTACTTCTTCATGCGCGGATCCCAACGCTTTACCTGATGTCCGAAATGAACGCCGGACTCAAGAAGACTTTTCATGGTTACTACTGCCATGTCTAACTCCTTCACGGGAAAACATTACGTTTTCCAACCTGACCTTTTACTCGTGACCTGACTATGCAGGCCCGGAAGATTTCGTAACGCCGTTTCCAAATGAACCCGGACGTCCGGCATCATGATTCAGCAAATGAAAAATGATGCATTTTGAGCATATCATAAACGTCAAAAATAGGCAAGCCCATAATGCATGATTCGCTGCCTTCTATATTGGAAATGAAAAAAGAAGCCTTTCCCTGGATCTTGTATCCTCCTGCGGCATCCTTCCATTCGCCCGTGGAAACATACCATTCAATCTCGTTTTCGCTCATAGGCGCAAAAGTCACCCGGCTCACTGCTGAACGAGTCTCAATCCCGTGCGTTTTTGGATCATAAAGTGAAACGCCGGTTATGACTTCATGGCTGCATCCCTGAAAACTGCGCATGAACGAAGCTGCCTCATCCGGTGACGACGGCTTTCCGATTATCTTTCCGCCTGAAAGGATGACTGTATCGGCACCAAGTATGAAGCGTGATTTTTCCATATCCTGCGATTCAAGCACCGCACTGACTTTTTTTTCCGCTATATAACCCGGCACAAGCTTTTTATCAAGGCTATCCGGGTACGTTTCGTCGATTGATGCCGGCACAATGATGAAAGGAACGCCCATCCTCTGCAATATTTCCTTCCTGCGCGGCGATGACGATGCCAAAACTATTGGTTCCACCTGATTTCCTCTGTGTTGACAATTTGCAATTAAAACTATAGATTAGACCTGTTCATGAGCCAGCCGCCTGACTGGTCATCAATACGGGAGATTAGCTCAATTGGATAGAGCGTCGGCCTCCGGAGCCGAAGGTTGTGGATTCGAGTTCCGTATCTCCCAAAAAAACAAAAAGGACACCCGGAAACAATGAACAAGCCCCGGATGTCCTTTTTTTATGCCCGCCTAAAAAAGCAGGCTGATCGGAAGCCAAAGCCCCCGGACAAATTATCTAGCCTTCAAAGACCTGAGCAGATCATAAGCCTTCGTGCGGACTGTAGTCGCAAACCTGTAGTTCGCTGCGATCGCTGCGATTGACTCAATCATCGGGCCGCGGTCCTGAACTGTGTCTGCAAGCTTCTCATAAGCAAAAAGAATCTCCAGTGCAAGGGAGCTTGAAGGATTCAACGCTGCATACTTTCTCTGCATGAATTCGATTGCGCCGACAACCTCGTCGTTTTCATTCAAACCGATGTCACCGAGAGAGTGGACTGCTGCTGCGACGACCATCGGCTCCTGATCGTCAGCGATAATCTGCACGAGAGTGTTCTTGGCATCTTCCGTTCCGACCTGTCCCAAAAGCTCGCATGCCTTCTTGCGGATGTCCGGATAGTTGTTCATCAGGCGTCCGTTCGTGCGTGCCTTCGTGGTGACACCTTCACCGGCAAGGCTTCTGAGCGATGAAACCATATCAGGACTGGTGCGGCCTTCATTCATGGCATTCTCAAGATACTGGAGAGCAAGGAATTTGTTTTCGTACTCAGGAGATGCAGCCAGTTCCGTGATAATCACGTCCTCTATGCTGGTCAGGTATTCATCCTCAACCGTAGTCTCAGATCTTTTTGACTGTGCGAAAACAGCACCGGCCGCTGCAAGGAAAAGTGTCCCTACGGCAAACAATTTTGTTAATTTCATTAAATCCTCCTAGAATTCCTTTGGGATATTTTACTATATTATCGATAAAAAATCAATCTGAAATAGGAGGCAGGTGCAATTTCCATACCCCATTCGCTGATTTCTTAAAATAATAATATACAGTGTCATTCTCGCCGTTCACATGCACGGCCTTTACCTGTTTTTCCGTCTCATAGCGGATTTCATCTACGTTGCGCCCGATCCTTGACGGTATGAAGACATACTTGAAGTAATCTTCGAGCGTGTTAAGGTAGATTCCCTTTATCGGCAGCCTTTTCTGCGCTTTCTGAAGGTTCTTCTTGGTTGACCAGTACTTTATGCTGTCGTCATCAAGATACGACCTCCAAGCCTTGTAGTCCTTGCTCTGGATAACGGATGAAAGCTCGTCGATTATCCTGAGCACGGCCTTCTTGTCTTCCTCGAAAACCTCTCTCGTGACGCTTGTATTTGAAACGTCTCCCAGCGAACGGACGTATTCATCCTTAAGGGCAGCCTCAACTGCAGGCTCCGGCTCTTCCGGCGTTTTTTCTTCGGGAGGAGTGGTTTCAGGCTCTTCGCTGATTTCCTCTTTCTTTTCTTCCGCAGCTTCTTCAGGAACAGTCTCTGGTACAGGCTCCGGCTTTGACTGGATTTCAGGCGGAGAAGACAGCACGCCGTCCTGCGCCCCGGAAACAAGCGGTGGATTCACAACTGCAGGGGTACCTGGAACGGAAGGATCGGCAGGTGAGGCTGAAGCGGCATTCCTTTCGGCAGTCACAAAACCGCTTATCGGATATACAGGAGGGTCCTTTTTCTCTTCCTCAGCCGTTTCATTAGATTCGGGCTTATCTTCACCGGATTTCCCGGCATTTTTCTTTCCGGTAGGATATGGTGAAAGGTTGAATCTTTCGTTCGAATTCGTGGATCCGGTCGCACGGGTTGATGCCTGCACGACACCAACGGCAGAACCGCCATTCCCGTCCTTGGGAGAACAGGAGACGAACAGCTGCTGACAGCAGAGAAAGCAAACCGAAAACTTAACAAGATTCCTAATCTTCATGCCTATGATTATACCTCATTGCTTGCCTTTTGGAAAGTCCGGGAACCACATCACCATGCATATGCTGACTTTCATAAAGACCAACAAACCAGATTCCGTACCGTTACATTTTTTCGCATGATCCTAAGGAACCGCTGATTAATACGGGAAGCATTAATCAGCGGTTCCCGGCAATTCCTCGTAATTCTTTATACTGTAAGGAATTACTGCGAAATTGCGGATTTTATGGTTAACAATGAATAATCCGCTTTCGGATTATTCATTGTTTCCCTAAGGTGTTTTTTGATTGAAGTAAATCCGTTTTTACGCTAGGATTCCAGATTATGAACATGGAAGCTTTTATTCTCGGTTGCGGTGGAATGATGCCGCTTCCGTACAGACATTGCACATCTGTCCTGCTGAGAAGGGACGGGGATCTTTTTTTATTTGACGGCGGAGAGGGAACCCAGGTTTCTCTCAAAAGGCTCAACCTAAAATGGAAAAAAATCAACGCAATCTTCGTCTCGCACACGCATGCCGACCACGTGACCGGACTTCCCGGAATACTGATGCTTTCTTCACAGGTTGACAGGACGGAACCGCTCTACATATACGGTCCCCCGAAAATCAAGGAATATATAGAAATGAACCGCAGGGTGCTGGACATGTACATCAACTACCCGATAGAGGTCAAGGAGATCACCGCCCCATGCATCGTTTACAGCGGCGACGGATTCTATGTACGCGCATTTCCGCTTGAACACACGAAAACATGCGTAGGATACACGCTGGAAGAGCTTGACAGGCCGGGAGAGTTCAACCCTGATGCGGCGGCCGAAATGAAAGTGCCGAAAGGCCCGCTGTGGGGAAAGCTCCAGAAAGGTGAAACCGTAACGAACGAAG
This sequence comes from Treponema sp., assembly GCA_017421145.1. Next base: position 378 of record JAFOTA010000187.1, on the reverse strand, counting down.
ACGGTGTTGAAGTAAGGCCGGAACAGGTCATGGGAAAGAACCGCAGCGGAAGGAAATTCAGCTTCGTCACCGACACCATGTATCTTCCGGGCATAGCAAAAGAAGTCATGGGCTCAGACCTTCTCATATGCGAGGGAATGTTCGCCGATGACTGCGAGGATCAGGCAAGGCAGAAAAAGCACATGACGGCAAGGCAGGCCGGAACCATCGCAAGGGACGCACAGGCAAGGCGCATGGCACTCATTCATTACAGCCCCAGGTATACGGACAGGGAGCTTGAAGTTCTGCTCAGGCAGGCAAGGGAAGTTTATCCCGGCGCGGAGCTTTCAAAAGATAGAAAGAGGTACGAGATTCCTTATGTCGATTGATGTTTCAAGG
>JAFOTA010000186.1 GCA_017421145.1 Treponema sp. | reverse complement strand
TATGTTCATGGAGAAACTCTTCTTCGTCACTGTAAAACTGTCGGCGTTGCAATGCGTTATTTTGCAGAAAAGTATGGCGAGGATGCCGATTACTGGGAAAGTGTCGGAATCCTTCATGATATTGATTTTGAAGTTGCGCCGGATGCTCACTGTACAAAGTGCGTGGAAATTTTTGATGCAGAAAAATCAAACTATCCCGAGATTGATGAGCAGCTTGTTCATGCCGTTCAAAGTCACGGTTGGAATATAACTGTTGATGTAAAGCCTGAACACATCATGGAAAAAGTTCTCTACACGGTTGATGAACTTACCGTTTTGATTTTTGCATGTGCAATGGCCCGTCCGAGTAAATCCGTAACTGATATGGAAGTAAAATCCGTTACAAAGAAATTCAAGGCTCTCAATTTTGCCGCCGCCTGTAACCGCGAAGTAATCAAGTCCGGAGCCGAACTTATGGGCGTAGAACTTAACGACGTAATTCAAGACTGCATCCTCGCAATGCGCACGAAGCATGAGGAAATCGGTTGTTGAACGGCGGTATGTGGAAAAATTGTAAAAAGGCGCGTTGCTAGAAATTGAAATTACCGTAGAAAATCAGCAATTGCATTTTATTCACCTTTGGAAGTATAATGTCTTTATGGAAGAGATTGGCACGGTTTGTTCTCAATTCCTGATGATACGAAATGTAAGCAAAGGTGATAAAGCATGAAATTTAATCAGAAAGTAATTTTAAAAAACGGAAAAGAAGCTCTTCTTCGAAATGGTGATGCTGCTGATGGAAAAGAAGTTTTTGAGGTCTTTAATCTGACGCATGGGGAAACTGATTTTCTTCTCTCATATTCTGATGAAAACAGTTATAACGCTGAAGAGGAAGCCGCATTTCTTGATGGAAAAACGAAGAGTGATAACGAAATTGAAATCCTTGCGCTTGTTGACGGAAAGATTGTAGGAATGGCCGGTATAGAAAGTGTTGGTGCAAAACATAAGGTCCGCCATCGTGCTGAATTCGGAATCAGCATTGCAAAAGATTATTGGGGTCTCGGATTGGGACGTGCATTAACTTCTGCATGCATTCAATGCGCAAAAGCTGCCGGATATATTCAGATGGAACTGGATGTTGTGGCCGATAATGAGCGTGCAATGTCCATGTACAAAAGCTTAGGTTTTACGGAATACGGCCGGAATCCAAAAGGCTTCAATTCCAGATTCTGCGGATTCCAGGAACTTGTTTATATGCGGCTTGAATTATAGAAATGATTATTGCATAAGAGCATGAACCAGAATAAATATCATCAGAATGATAAAAAGAATTTCCTGCTCACAGATTTTTGCATGCGTATGATTTTGTCTTGCAGCAGAAGAAGTTTTAGAGGAATTAAATGTTTACAATAAAAGATTGTGATGATTATGAAACTGCAAAAGCTTTGATTCGTGAATATTCACAGATTCAGGGTGCAGAAGAGTGCTTTGTTTCTCTTGAAAAAGAACTTGCTGATCTTGAGAGCTATTATAAAGGCGGTGCGGTCTTTATAGGTTATGATGATGATCTTCCAGTCGCAACTTTTGCAATCAAAAGAATTTAGGTACCTTTTGTTTTGAAAATTGCGTGAACTTGACAATTCGTAGATAGTGCAATATATTGCGTAAATATGAAGGTTAAAAATGAAGATGTATTGTCAGCCATGCCGCCGCAATTCGGTCTGTTCGGGCTTTTGTTTGCCTTTATGAACAGGCTCCAGACTGTCGGCGATTCATTTTATGATGAGATTACATGCAAGCAGTTTTTTCTTCTGGCATGCCTCAATCTTTATCCTGATGAAGAGCCTACCGCAAATGAACTTGCAGAAACCATGGGGTGCACCCGCCAGAACGTCAAGCAGATTTTGGACAGTCTTTGCAAAAAAGAAATCCTTGTTTTAATCCAGGACAAAAACGACAAAAGGAAGCAGCGCATTCACCGTACAAAAAAATGCGAAAAGCTCGCTGCAAAATATTCTCAGAAAGAACAGGAGTTCATGAATCTTTTGTATGACGGAGTTTCGGAAAAAGAAATGCTCAGCGTTTTTAAAATCATTTCTAAGATGGAACAAAACATAAGGGAAAATCATATGCCTGACTTTTAGTGAACGGATACTTGTCATTATTAAAAGTATCGTTTAAAGTAATGAAATCTGGCAAAGACGCTTGTTTTAAAAAGAAATCCTTCGGGAAAGTCTTTTTAGGACAGGCGTTTTTTTATATTTATAAACATTGGAAAGAAAATGATAACCTGCAAAGACATTTTGAAACTTAATCTTGACGGCGTGGAACTGATAGCTGGAGAAAAAGGATTGGACAGGGTTGTATCCTGGACGTATCTCTGTCAGACGCGACCGTATGCCGATCACATGAGCCGGGGAAATTTCGCCCTCATTGTCGTTGATTTCGTCCGTTTTGATATGGAAGAACTTGTTGCTGCTGCCCATGAACTTTACGAGCTTGGAATAAGCGGACTCGGCGTTTCCGTAATGGAAGAAAGGGAAAAATTACCGTCGGAGCTGATTGAATGGGCTGATGAAATAAATCTTCCGCTTTTTTACGTACGGTGGGAAGGAGCAAGTTTTGTGGACATTGACCAGAGCATCGGAAAAATCCTTCTGGCTGATGAAATCAAAGTCAAAAAGACCGGCGACTATCTTTATAATCTGCTTTTCGGTTATGACATCAACCAGCGTTATGTAGAAAAAATTTCGGCGCAGTTCAACCTTGATTTTTCAAAACCATACAGGGTGGGAATCATTGTCGTTGACAGGACTTACGGATTGAATCTTGAAACTGACGAGCATAATTACGAGTATTATGCAAACTGCCTGAACCGTGATGTGGAAAACATGGAATGCCATCCGCTCTTTATGAAATTCCTGAACAAATTCGTTCTGCTGTTTGAAGAAAAGTCTGATAAATCTGCGGAAAAAGAAATAGGAAAAGTCCTTCGGAAACTGGATGAGCTTCCCCGATTCAAGGGGCTGATAAGAAGCACGTGCATTCTCGGGCAGGTCTGTTCAAATCCTGCAGATCTTTCAAAAAGTTATCAGCAGGCAAAAAACCTTATACCAAAAAAAGATTATCTTCCGCATTCACGCAATAAAAAAGTAATCAGTGCGAGCGTGTTGGGGCTTTATAAGTTTATGTTCAACAGCGGAAATCAGTCTGAGATCCTTGATTATTGCACGGAAAAATTGAGTCCTCTTGAAGCACATGACCATGCAAACGGAACTGATCTTGTGGAAACATGCTGGGTTTATTATCTGAACGGATTTTCTGTTTCCGCTACGGCCGATGATTTGCTCATCCACAGAAATTCAATGCAGTACAGACTGAACAAAATAGAGGAGCTTCTTGGTTTTTCTTTGGATGATTCAATTGAATTCCTGGATGTTTTGAACTGCATTTATGTAAAAAAAATGATGTTTGGTTAATTTGCACATTCTGATTGTGCAGAATAAACAATGAAATGATTTTTTTTATTTGATAGATTATAAACATCAAAAGCAAAGGTGCTTTGGGAATAAAAATCCCGAAGTGCCTTTTTTTTATGAAAAATATTTTTAGCGAGGTGCGGAAATGAAAAAACTAAGAATTGCAAGAATGGCAGGGATGGCAGCTGCATTGACCATGGTATTGTCGGTAGCTTTCACGGCTTGTAACGGCAAAAAAAATGCATCTTCTAAGCCCGTCCTTAAAGTCGGAATGGAATGTGCCTATGCTCCGTTCAACTGGACCCAGAACTCAGACAAAACTCCGGATGGAACGTCAGCAGTCCCAATCTTCAATGAAAAATACTATGCGTATGGTTACGATGTTGCGGTAGCTAAAATGCTTGCAGATCATCTTGGAATGGATCTTGAGATTCACAAGAGCGAATGGTCTTCAATCGGAATCAGCATGGATGTAGGCGACTATGACTGTATCATTGCAGGTATGGGTAGAACGGCAGAACGCGAACTGGCTTATTCATTCACGACTCCGTACTACTACCGCGACAACTGCATCGTCGTAAAAGCAGACGGTCCTTATGCCGGCGTTAAGGGACTCAGTGACATGGCAGGTTCAGGAGCACGCGTTACGACTCAGCTTGGTACAGGATGGATTCCGCTTTTGGATCAGATTCCTGACGGCGTAAAGACAGGTAACTTTGAAACGACTTCCGAATGTTTCATGGCAGTTTCAAACGGTGTTGCTGATGTTGCAATCGTGGATCTTCCGACGGCTCAGAGTGCGCTGATGACGAACAAGGGTTTGAAAATCATTCAGCTTGACAAGGCTGACGGTTTTGTCGGAGACGGTCCGATGGTAAATGTCTGTATCGCCACACGCAAAAACGATACGGAGCTGCGTGACAAGCTTCAGAAGGCGATGGATGAGCTTGGCTGGAACGACAAGGCAAAAATGGATGCTTTGATGGAAAAATCAATTGCACAGCAGCCTGCTGCAAACTAAAACGCAATTGGCAGGAACTCACTTTTATAGTTTGCTCCTGCCTGTTTATGGAGAAACAAGATGGAATCAAGTCCTACAAATACATTCGGTTGGGTATTCTTTCTGGCTAAGAAATACTCGGATATGTTTATAGAAGGAACCTGGATTACACTTTATATTGCCGTAGTCGGCACGATTCTGGGATTTGTTCTTGGATTTTTAATTGGTGTTGTTCAGGATTCAAAAATCAGCCAGCATGACAATCCCGTAAAAAAAGTGCTCATGCGCTTTTTGAAAGGCTTATCAACAGTTTATGTTGAAATCTTCCGTGATACTCCAATGATCGTTCAGGCAATGATCATTTATTACGGATTGCGTCAGACAAGCATAGGCGCACACATGACCCCGGTATTCGCCGGTATTCTGGTCACTGTTTTGAACACTGGCGCATACATGGCAGAGACTGTCCGCGGCGGCATCGGTTCAATCGACAAAGGCCAGAGGGAAGGTGCATGGGCCATGGGAATGAGTCCGATAAAGACGATGCTTTATGTCGTTCTTCCTCAGGCTTTCAAAAACATCATTCCTGAAATGGCAAACACATTTCTTACGAACTTGAAGATGACTTCCGTTTTGAACGTCATTGCCGTAAAGGAACTGTTTATGGCGGCCAAGACCGTCGGTGGAAATTACTATAAATATTTTGAAGCGTACCTGGTTATTGCGGCCATATATTTTGTCTTGTGCTTTATCTTCAACAAGCTGTTCAACTTTATTGAAAAGAAGATGGCGGACAAGGCGGATTATGTTCTGGCAGTCGAGTATCTCAACGATGACGAGTAGCAGGAGACATAAATGGCAGAGAAAATAATTGAAATCAAGGATTTGAGCAAATCTTTCGGAAACCATGAAGTCCTTAGAAAAATAGACATAGACATTGAAAAGGGAGAAATCATCTGTATCCTCGGTTCATCAGGAAGCGGAAAATCAACTTTGCTCCGGTGCATCAACAAACTGGAAAGGCAGACGAGCGGAAAAATTTTGTTTCATGGAAAGGAAGTCCGTGATGTCCAGAAAGATGTAAACAACTTTCGTTCAAAGGTGGGCATGTGCTTTCAGTCTTTCAATCTTTTCAACAATTATACGGTTCTTGAAAACTGTATGCTCTGCACAAGAAAGGTCCTTCATCTTTCAAAGCAGGAATCTTTTCAGCGTGCCATCAAGCATCTTAAGGAAGTCGGAATGGCTCCGTATATAAATGCAAAACCGGCGCAGTTGAGCGGAGGACAAAAGCAGCGCGTTGCAATTGCAAGAAGCCTGTGCATGGATCCTGAAGTCCTTCTTTTTGACGAGCCTACATCTGCATTGGACCCTGAAATGGTCGGTGAAGTTTTGAGCACGATGAAGGAACTTGCAAAGACAGGATTGACGATGGTGATTGTAACTCACGAAATGGGATTTGCCCGTGATGTCAGCACAAGAACAATCTTTATGGATCAGGGATATGTTGCGGAAGATGCGCCGCCGGAAAAGTTTTTTTCCAATCCTTCAAATCCAAGATCCAGGGAATTCCTTAAAAGGTATCTGGAAGGCTAATGAAAAAAAGGGGTAAAAAATGGCAGAAAAAGAACAGAAGCGTTTTGTAGTGACATTCGCCCGTGGATTTGGAAGCGGAGGAAAAGAAATAGCATCGAAGCTTGCCAAGGATTTGGGAATCCACTGCTATGAAAACAGAATCCTTACGCTTGCCAGCCAGATGACGGGACTTGATGAAGAGCTTTTCCGTGAAGTGGATGAAAAAGTAAGGAACAAAGGCGGGATTTCAAGTTTCCTAAGGGGACTTCCGAAAGCAAAAAGCTATATTGCCAGAAACGAAAAGTTTGTGAGCGACGACAAGCTTTTTGAATATCAGAGCAAAATCATCAAGGACCTTGCTGAAAAGGAAAGCTGCGTAATCGTCGGAAAATGCGCCGATTATGTTCTCCGCGGAAATCCGAACGTCGTAAGCGTTTATGTTGAGGCACCCAGGGCATTCTGTCTCAAGCGCACGATGGAAAAAATGGGAGTGACCGCTGAAGTTGCTGCAAGTACGATAACGCAGACCGACAAGTTCCGTGCTGACTATTATGCATATTACACGGGCGGAAATTATTGGACCAACCCGATAAATTACGACATCACGCTTAACAGTGAAAAAGTCGGAATTGAAGGTTGCGTGGAGATGATAAAACATCTTCTTGAAGTGAAAGGCTTAATCTAAAAATAGCAGAGTTTATAAAGTTATAGTTTATAAGTTATAAGGAGAAAAATATGAAACTTAAGGACACTGGATTAACGGCGCAGGACATCAAGGACAAGGTTTCAAAATACATGATTGAAACTTATGAACGCTTTGATTTCATTGCAGAAACGGCAAAGGATCAGTATGTGTACGATGAAAAAGGCGAACCGTACCTTGATTTCTATGCAGGCATTGCAGTAAACAGCGCGGGCAACTGCAACCGGAAAGTTGTGGATGCGGTAATCGATCAGGTTCAGGATGTAATGCATACATTCAACTATCCTTACACTATTCCGCAGGCTCTCCTTGCAGAAAAGGTTTGTACGACAATCGGAATGGACAAGATTTTCTATCAGAACTCCGGAACTGAAGCCAACGAAGCAATGATTAAAATGGCCCGCAAATATGGAATCGAAAAATACGGTCCGAACAAATATCACATTGTAACCGCAAAAATGGGATTCCACGGAAGAACGTTCGGTGCAATGAGCGCGACAGGTCAGCCGGGAAACGGATGTCAGGTTGGATTCGGCCCAATGACATACGGATTTTCTTATGCTCCTTACAATGACCTTGAAGCATTCAAAAACGCATGTACGGAAAATACGATTGCAATCATGGTTGAACCGGTTCAGGGAGAAGGCGGCGTTCATCCTGCAACGATGGAATTCATGCAGGGACTCCGTAAATTCTGCGATGAAAAAGGAATGCTCCTTTTGATTGATGAAGTTCAGACCGGATGGTGCAGAACCGGTTCGGTAATGAGTTTCATGAACTACGGAATCAAACCGGATATCGTATCCATGGCAAAGGCTCTTGGAGGAGGTATGCCGATCGGTGCCATTTGTGCCAGTGCAGAAGTTGCAAAAGCTTTTTCAGCAGGAAGCCACGGAACGACGTTCGGAGGACACCCCGTAAGTTGTGCAGCGGCCCTTGCAGAAATCAATGAGCTTTTGGATAGGGATCTGGCTGGTAACGCAAAAAAAATGGGAGATTATTTTTCTGCAAAACTTGAAACGCTTCCTCATGTAAAAGAGGTCCGTCATCAGGGACTTCTGGTCGGCGTTGAATTTGATGACAGCATAAGCGGAGTTGACGTCAAGCACAAGTGTCTTGAAAAGCATCTTCTTATCACTGCAATCGGCGCACATATAATCCGCATGATTCCGCCTCTCATAATCACGGAAGCTGATTGTGACAAAGCGTTTGAAATCATCAAATCTGTACTTGCATGACTTTCTTGCATAAATAAGGAAAAAACATGGACTTTACATTTTCAATTCCACAGAACGTTGTTTTCGGACTAGGCTCTCTTTCCAAATTGCCGGAAGTTGCCGCAAAACTAAAAAAATCAAAGGCACTGATTATTTCGGGACCTCATCTTGAAAAAATCGGGTTGGTTGCAAAATGTTCCGAGGCGATGAAAACTGCCGGAATTGAAAGTGTAAGTTTTTGCCGTACAGAAGGAAATCCGTCTGTTGAAACGGTGGATGCTGCGACTGCACTTTATTCGGAAAGCAATGCAGATTTCATAGTGGCGTTCGGCGGAGGTTCTCCTCTTGACGTTGCAAAAGCCGTTGCTGTTCTTGCGGCTTACGGCGGAAAGATTACCGATTACGAAGGAGGCGGAAAAGTCCCGGGTCCTGTAGTTCCGATGATTGCAATCCCGACCACGGCAGGAACTGGAAGTGAAGTAACTGCATTCTCCGTCATTACCGATCACAGCAGAAATTACAAATTGACCGTCGCTTCAAACCATCTTCTTCCTGCATATGCAATCCTTGATCCTGAACTGATTGCAACCGTACCGAAATCAACTGCAGCAGCCTGTGGAATCGACGCAATGATTCATGCTCTTGAGTCTTATGTTTCAAAAGCAGCAAGTCCGTTTTCCGAAATGTTTTCTTTGCGTGCACTGGAACTTATCGGACAGTCAATCAGGGATTATGTAAAGGACAGGGAAAATTCCTGTGCCGCTGAAAATATGATGCTCGGTTCTCTTTTTGCAGGAATAGCATTCAGTCATGCGCGCCTTGGAGACGTTCATGCAATGAGCCATCCGGTAAGCGCATTTTTTGACATACCGCATGGAGTTGCAAACGCAATCCTTCTTCCAAAAGTCATCGAGTTCAATGAGCCTTCGGTAAAAGCAGAAAAATACTATCAGATTTACCGGTGCGTAAGTAAAAATCCTGTCGCCGAAGAAAAGTTCCGACCGTCCATGCTTCACGCGGAACTTTCATCTCTCAATGCGGAACTGGAAATACCGAATGGACTGAAAGAAGCCGGAGTAGAAAAAAGCATGTTCGAAAATTCAATTCAGAAAATGGCGGAAGATGCCATGAAGAGCGGAAACATCAGTGTCAATCCAAGGGAGACTAAGCTGGAAGATATTCTGAATCTGTACCGCGGGTCGTTTGATCCAGCCTGAGGGCTTTTTTGTATGTCATGCTGATTCCCATAGAATGACTTGTCGTTATAAAAAGGAATGGATTAAATACCTCTTTTTTTATGATGGAAACATGGCGGTTTTGTCTCAGGATTATACGGCGATGATAATCCCGAATGTTTCTGATGAAATAAAGATGAGCCTGAAAAAAATATATGGGGACATCGAGATTTTAAATGATAGGGCAGATTAGGAAACCGTAATTCACGAAGCATTAATCGGCGGTCATTTCGATACTTCGACAAACTCAGTACATCGCTTCGCTCAATGACCGGCTTTCAATTCTCAACTTTTAATTCCGGGGAATAGTGAGCCAGATTGTTTCCCGACTTAAGGAACTCAACGGAAGCATTGAAACGCAGTCTTCGTCAATTACGGAATCTTCGGCGGCAATCGAGTCGGCTCATGCGGGGCTGCGGGTCAGGGATTTGCAGTTGTTGCGGATGAAATTCGAAAGCTTGCGGTCAAGAATGCAATGGATGAACAGAATGAAGGAAACAAGCAGGTGCTTGAGTCGATGAATCACATTTCCGATTCCACGATTCTGGTCAAGAACAATTCCGATGAAATCATGGACGGAACAGATCATCTGGTGAAGGAGATGAACGTGCTTTCCGAACTGGCATTGT
>JAFOTA010000185.1 GCA_017421145.1 Treponema sp. | reverse complement strand
GAACAGTGAACATCTATGCGCTGAGCGGATCGACCGACGTAAGCCTCATTTCGCAGGACAGGGAATTTCTTGTCACCGGGATTTTCTATGCAAAATATGCCGACATAAATTCAGCGTATTCTTTTATAAGCCTTGAAAGCGGAAAAAATCAGTTCGGTTCCGGTGCAAAAAAAATCTACGGGCTTAAGCTCAAGGACAGCAACAGGGACGGCTCTGCAATACCGAAAATCAAGGCTGCGTTCCCGGATTCTTCATGTGAAAGCTGGCGTACATACAACAGGACTTTTTTCGGTGCGCTTAGAATCGAAAAGAACATGCTCATGATGCTCGTTTTCCTTATTTTCGTCGTAGTGGCAATCAACATATACAACGGAATGCGCAGGATGGTCTATGAAAGGCGCGATGACATTGCCGTTCTTTCTGCATTGGGCGGCACAAGGAGCGAAATCCAGTCGGTGTTCATAATCAAGGGTCTGGTAACCGGCATAAAAGGAGCTGTTCCAGGACTTCTGCTCGGACTGTGCATCAGCATCAACATGAAAAAAGTGTTCATCTTTCTTTCAAAGCTCCAGTACTGGGTTCAGTATTTTTTCCTTATGATTGTGAATCCTTCGGGTGCGGATTTGGTGCAGGAAAACCCGATGTTCAGCGTATATGCCGATATCCCTGCACGCATGGTGTTTTCCGAAGTGACCGCAATATTTTTGTTCGGAATACTTTCTTCTTTGCTGGCCGCGTGGATTGCCAGCAGACAGATTTTACATTTGACTGTTGCGGAGGTTCTGCACGATGATTGATAATGGTTTGGACATTCAGAATTCTGACATGATTGTACGCATAAAGGGACTTGAAAAAACGTATGTCACTTCCAGCGAAAAGCTCACCATATTGAAAAACCTGGATATGGAAGTTCCGCGGGGAAGCAAGTGCGTGATAGTCGGGCAGAGCGGAAGCGGAAAGTCAACCCTGCTCAATATAATCGGCGGGCTTGATTTTTCAACTTCAGGCACCGTGGACGTTGACGGAAAGATAATCAGCTCCATGACGGAAGACGAGCTTACTTCATACAGGCAGAAATTCCTTGGCCTTGTCTTTCAGTTCCATTATCTGCTCAAGGATTTCACTGCGCTCGAAAACGTTTTTCTTCCTGCATATATGGCCGGAGTTCCTAAAAAAGAGGCTATGGAAAGGGCAAGGGCTTTGATAAGGGACGTGGGGCTTGAAAACAGGGCGAAACATCTTCCTTCACAGCTTTCCGGCGGTGAAAGGCAGAGGGTTGCTGTAGCAAGATGCCTTGTGAATTCTCCTGAGCTGATTCTTGCCGATGAGCCTACCGGTAACCTTGACCCGGCAAACGCTGCATTGATAGGAGAGCTTCTTTTCAATCTGGTTGACAGCCATAAAAAGACTTTGATTCTTGTGACCCATGACATGAACCTTGCATCGCAGGGCAACGTCAGGTTTTTCCTGAAAGACGGGCTGATTTCCCAGGAGGAAGGATGACATTCAGATCAAGTTTTCTGTATGCGCTGAGGCTTTTTTTCTCGAAATCAAAATCCAGCGAAAAGTCGCACGGTAACAGGAGCCTTTTTGGTGCGATGCTCTGCATAGGAATCAGCCTGGTTCCTTTGGTCGGGGTGCTCGTAATCAGCACTGGAATGATAGACGGAATCACCGGGCGCATGATAGGCCTTTCGACTCAGGATCTTCAGGTGAGGGTGAACTCATATTCCCTGCAGGTTGATTCACCGGAAAAAATGTATGAGATTTCTTCCAGAATCAAGACAGTTGACGGCGTAAATGAAGTTTATCCTGAAATGCAGGGCATGGGGCTTATGGTTGCCAACGGAATAAGGTGCGGTGCTTCAGTGAGGGCCGTCCCTTCCGATATTTTCACAAGGAGCGAGAATTTTTCCACTCTCTTCAAGGTTATAGACGGAAAAGCTTCTCTAGACGAAGAAAGGGGTGCCGTGCTGGGCGAAAAGATTGCCGATGACCTTGGTGTAAAGCCCGGTGACGGAATCAGCTTCGTTACGGTAAACAAAGTCGGTGAGACCATAGTGCCTAAGATGAGCCGCTTTACTGTTACAGGCATTGTTTCTTCGGGCTATCAGGAGCTTGATGCAATCTGGGTGTTCATTCCGCTTGAAACTGGATATCAGGTTTTGTCGCAGAAATCATGCCAGTTCATTTTCGGAATCGAAACTCCCGATCCTTTTTCACCTTCGCTCATGGCCATACGGAATGACGTGACCGACGAGCTTTTTGGTGTCAATGGAAATGAAGAAATCGAGCAGTTCAGGGTATATACATGGAATGAAATCAACTCTGCGGAATATGAAAATTTTGCATCCACGAAAGTGCTCCTTCTTCTGATCATGCTTCTCATCGTGCTGGTTGCATCAGTCAACATAAGCTCAGCTCTCGTTATGATAGTCATGGAAAGGCGCAGGGAAATCGCAATTTTGAAGAGTACCGGTGGAACGGCGGAAGGCATTGCGGTGAGCTTTCTTATCGTGGGAATGGGTGCCGGTGCAGGCGGTGTTTTGATAGGAATCCCGCTTGGTCTTCTTGGTGCCGTGAATATCAACGGATTGATCAAAATTATTGAATGGATTATTAACATTTGCGGAAAATTCGTATATCTTATAGGTAACGGCGATTTAAGCGGCTTCAATACATTCCGTCTGCTGGATCCTGCGTATTATCTTCAGGATATACCGGTTTCCGTTTCGTTCTCTGACCTGCTTCTCATAACAGTCGGAACGTTGCTGCTTTCCCTGCTTGTTTCTGTGATTCCGGCAGTAAAGGCAGGCAGGGAAAAACCATTGGACACTCTTAGAAAAGTGTAGGAAAATTGTTTTGAATGAAAT
>JAFOTA010000184.1 GCA_017421145.1 Treponema sp. | reverse complement strand
TTTTTTCGGGACGGACACACGCTGGGAGCCTGTTATAAACATATTTTGTTGAACTCGACATATTAATTCACCAGAATCCGTTCCGCATATATACTTTGGTTTTCATGCTGAATCCCTGATATTTCATCGAATTTTCTTGACCATGGGAGCTAAAATCCATACCTTTTATTAAGGGTTCTATGAATAAGCTGCGTTTCGGCGATGTTTTGGCTGCAGTTTTGTTTGCTGCGGCAATCGTTTTTTCTTTTTTTATGATTAAAAATGTCTCCGGTGAGAAAAAAAATCTCATAATATCAGCGTGCGGGGACGAATATGTTTATTCCCTTGAAAAAAACGGACGTTACGAAATCAAGGGGCTGATAGGCACGTCTGTCATAATTGTGGAAAACGGTACAGCCAGATTCGAAGATTCTCCATGCCCGAACAAAACTTGCGTCCAAAGCGGTGGAATTTCCGAACCCGGATTATGGGCAGCATGTCTTCCGAACGATGTTTTTATCCGCGTGGAATCTAAATCAGAAGACGGCGCAAAAGCTGATGCAGTCGCATTTTAATTAGGAAAAATCTATGGCAAAAAAGAAAGGATCGATAGTCTACAAATGTTCTGAATGTTCTTATACACAACCCGGCTGGCTTGGGCGTTGTCCTGAATGCGGATCGTGGAATACGCTTGAAGAATGTATCGTTGACCCGAATGCAGCAGGATTCCAGAAAAAAACTGACGGAACCGTTACGAAGGTCAAACCGGTGCCAATGTCAAAAATAACGATGCAGACGGAAGACCGCACTTCAACGGGAAACCAGGAATTCGACAGGGTGCTTGGCGGAGGAGCGACAAAACGATCTGCAATACTTGTGGGCGGAGAACCGGGCATAGGAAAATCAACCCTGCTGATCCAATGTGCCGCATCTGTTTTGGAAAAAAATGAAAAAGGCCGTGTGCTTTATGTTTCGGGAGAAGAATCAGCGTCACAAGTAAAAGGGCGTGCCATAAGACTCGGACTGAACGTGGATAGGCTTGAAATCCTTTGTACGCTCAGGCTTGAAGACATACTCGACGCGCTTACATCGCTCAGCCCCGTAATGGTGATAATCGATTCTATCCAAACGGTTTATTCGGTTGAAGCCGGAATGATTCCAGGAACCGTCAATCAGCTGAAGTACTGCGCCAACGAATTGATTTCATGGGTCAAAGAACGTGACTCCGTTTTGTTCATGACATGCCACGTGACAAAAGACGGAACCATAGCCGGTCCAAAAAGTCTTGAGCACATGGTCGATACGGTACTGTCATTCGAACGCAGCAATGATGAAGTAAGATTCCTGCGGGCACAAAAAAACCGATTCGGTTCAGTTGACGAACTCGGTATTTTCAAAATGGAATCCGACGGATTGAAATGCGTAAGCGACCCAAGCGCACTTTTTATAACGCGCCGCCAAGGACAAACACCGGCAGGAGTTGCATGCGTCCCAGTTTTTGAAGGAAGCCGGGTTTTTGTAGTAGAAATACAGGCGTTGACCGTGCCTTCCAAATCTTCCGTGAACCGTGTGTTCTCCGACAAAATTGATTCGGCAAGGGTGAGCAGAGTTGCGGCAGTCCTTGAAAAAAGAGGCGGCATAAAATTTTCCGACCAAGATTTGTACATAAACGTTGCAGGCGGAGTAAGGCTTACCGAAAGCGCAATAGACGCAGCATTGGCAGCAGCATTGTATTCAGCGCGCACTGATCTTCCTTTGCCTGAAAAAACACTTGTCGTAGGTGAACTGAGCCTTGCAGGTGAAATCCGCCCGGTGACCAAACTTAAGCAGAGGATCAAAACAGGCAAAGACCTTTCATACGCACGTTTGATCGGACCGAAATTCGAAAACACAGAAGAATCCGTGGAATCGCTAAAAGATTTGATCAACGCGCTCTTCGCAAAATCCACCCATGACAAATAAATTCATATTCAGTATAATAAGCATGTCAAACCTAAATTTTTGAGGAACATTTATGGACAGACTTTGGTATAAATCTCCGGCTAAAGATTGGAACGAGGCGCTTCCAGTAGGCAACGGACGCATCGGCGGAATGGTTTACGGAAACCTTGGGCATGAAATCATACAGCTGAACGAAGAATCAGTCTGGTCTTCCCCATACCGTGACAGGAACAATTACAGCTGCCTTTCCAACCTTGAAAAAATCCGGGAGCTTATAAACCAAGGCCGCCATGAAGAAGCTCAGGAACTCGGCTTTGAATCGATGACCGGATGCCCCTCGCAGCAGGCAGTTTACCAGACGGCCGGAGAGCTTCACATAGATTATTACACTGCAGAAAAAACAGGTCTTTCAGGACCTCTCCCAGACCGCAAGGATGTTTTTGACGGAGCCACAGGTTATGTCCGCGAACTGGATCTTGAAACGGCGGTGGCAAGCACAAGCTTCGCAAAAGAAACCAAAGTTCCCAGCACTGCAATTTTTTCACGCAACTCACACGGAAGCTCGATCGAATACAAGCGCGAAGTATTTGTTTCAGCCGCAGCAGATGCAATGATCATCCACATTACGGCATCCACCCCGAAAAGCGTATATTTCAGGGCATACCTTGACCGCGGCGATTTTACCGGAAACCTCTATTCTATGAACGGTGACACGATTGCAATGACGTCCACATCCGGAATACCGTTCTGCGTCATGGCAATGGCATCCACGTCGAACGGAACGGTGGAAACAAGAGGAAACTGCCTTATAATTGAAGCGGCCGATGAAGCGACCATTTTTGTTGACATAGAAACGGCTTTCAGGAACAAGCTTTACAGGAGCAGGGGCGGAAACACAGTCCAGACACCAAAGGGATTGGTTTCATGGTGCATGAACGAAGCCACGAAAAAACTCTGCTTTGCTTCAAGCGCAAGCTACATCGACACAAAAAACAATCATATAGAAGAATACTCACGCTACTACAAAAGGATTTCTCTGAAAATTTCAAAGGACGATGCACAGGAAAAATTAATTCCGACGGACGAGCTTTTGGCAAATCATCCGGAAAGCCCGGCTCTTGCTGAACTCTACTGGAATTTCGGACGCTACCTGCTTTTGTCATCAAGCCGAAGACCTGGAACGCTTCCGGCAAATCTTCAGGGAATATGGAACAAAGACTTCCTGCCGCCTTGGGGAAGCAAGTATACGGTCAACATAAACACAGAAATGAACTATTGGCCGGCAAACATGCTTTCAATCGGAGAAACGGAACTTCCGCTTTTCAATCTGCTTAAGCGAGCAAGAAAGCACGGCAAAAAAACCGCGTCTGTAATGTACGGATGCAGCGGATTCGTCGCACACCACAATCTGGACATTTGGGGAGACACGGCACCTCAGGACAAATGGCTTCCCGGAACATACTGGGTTTTGGGAGCAGCATGGACGGCAACGCATATCCGCGAGCATTTTGAATACACGCGCGACATAAAATTCCTCAAAAAGAATTACAAAATCATCCGTGATGCGGCAGACTTTTTCGTTGATTATCTGATTCCATCCGAAGACGGAAAATATCTTGTCATATCACCGTCGGTATCACCGGAAAATTCTTTCAAAACCCAGTCAGGGGAAACCGCTTGTTTCAGTGCCGGAACCGACATGGACAACCGGATACTTGAGCATCTGTTCACATCAGCAATACAATCCGCGCTGGATCTGGGCAAAAAGAAAACAGACCCGGACATCATCAAATGGAAGGACATTCTGGAAAAAATAGAGCCTCCGAAAATCACGAAAGAAGGCTGCATACGTGAATGGCCGGCGGAGTATGAGGAAATCGAACCGGGACACAGGCATATAAGCCAGCTTTACGGTCTTTTTCCGGGACACAGCATCAGCATAAGCAAAACGCCCGAACTTGCAGAAGCGGCGGCAAAAACAATAGAAAAGCGTCTTGCAAACGGCGGCGGACACACGGGCTGGTCACAGGCATGGATCATGAATTTCCGCGCAAGCCTGCATCAAAAAGACAAAGCTTACGGTTCCCTCGTGGATCTGTTCAAAAAATCAACGCTGCCCAATCTTTTCGACAACCACCCGCCGTTCCAGATTGACGGGAATTTCGGAGCAACCGCCGCCATGACACGCATGATCGTCCAGTCCGAAACCGAAGGGGATGCAGTGGTTGTAGAGCTTCTCCCTGCACTGCCGGATTCATGGAAAGACGGAAGCCTTAACGGTGTTTCAATCAAAGGCAACATGAAAATGAACGTTGCATGGGAAAACGGATGCTTGAAATCAGGTGAAATACTTGTACAGGATGTCCTGCATTACACGAAGAAAGTGATAATCGCATATGACGGTAAGCGTTACGAAGCTCCTCTGGAAAACGGACGCGTCAACATCAAAAACATTCTGCCGACCACGATTTAAAATGTCTGCCAAACCGATCTTTCACTTCATAAAATCAGAGGCCGTGCTTGCAGCGTCATGGCTTCTGGCAGTTTGTTCCATGTTTTTCGTTCCGCCGGACAAGGGATATTTTTCATACATTGACTGGCGTTCTCTCGGCATTCTCTGGAGCCTCATGGTGATAATGAATGTCTTCAAGCAGAACGGAATCTTTGATTTGACCGCTCAGAAAATCCTGTCGTCGGTAAAACGCACGTGGATGATTACCGGAACGCTCATTTTCCTGTGTTTCTTTTTAAGCATGGCCATCACGAACGACGTTGCGCTCATAACATTCGTTCCGTTTGCAATCATGATTTTAAACGGA
>JAFOTA010000183.1 GCA_017421145.1 Treponema sp. | reverse complement strand
TCCAGGAAGCTAACGCCGCAATCAGTGCCATAGCGGAGCAGACAAACCTTCTTGCCATGAACGCCGCAATCGAAGCCGCACATGCCGGTGAAGCGGGAAAAGGATTTTCGGTCGTTGCGGATGAAATCAGAAAACTTTCGGAAACATCAACTTCACAGTCAAAGACAATCGGAGACCAGCTCAACAACATCAAGGAATCAATCAAGGAAGTCGTCAACGCGAGCGTGGAATCAAGCCGGGCATTTGAATCCGTTTCAAAAAAAATCAACGACACGGATCAGATTGTCATGCAGATAAAAGCCGCTATGGAGGAACAGAATTCTGGAAGCTACCAGATAAGCCAGGCGCTCCATGCAATGAACGACAGCACGATTGAAGTAAGGAATGCCGCACAGGAAATGACCGAAGGCAACAAGGCCATTCTTGAGGAAGTGAGAACACTTCAGGATTCAACCGGAGCCATGAGGCAGAGCATGGAAGAAATGAGCGTCGGTGCAAGAAAGATAAACGAAACTGGAGTCGCGCTTGAAACAATCTCCGGGCGTGTAAAGGAATCAATCCAGAAGATTGGAAACCAGATTGACCAGTTCAAGGTCTAAAGTTCGGAATCTCCTCTTCAATAATTGCAGGGAGCTTTGAAAGACTTCAGTTTTTCGAGGTTCCCTGTATTTTTTTGCATTTTTCCGAATTGACAATGTTAGTGCAGAAAAATATAATTTACAGTATCAGACTAGGATTTAGGAGATGTCATGCTGCATAAATATTTTCCGTATGAATATTTGGACTCTCCTTTTTCAATTGACTATCAGAAACTTTATGACAAGGGTTTCCGGGGAATCATTTTTGATATAGACAATACCCTTGTTCCGCACGGTGCAGGCTCGACTTCGGAGGTCGATTCCCTTTTTGAAAAAATCCATGCCATAGGATTCAAGACGCTTCTTCTTTCAAACAACAGCGAAGAGCGGATTCTTTCTTTCATTAAAAACATAGACACGCTGTACATTGCCGAAGCCGGAAAACCTGATGTGAAGAATTATCTTCACGCTCTTGATATGCTCGGTCTTGAAAAAGAAAATGCCGTTTATGTCGGCGACCAGATTACCATTGATATTGCCGGTGCAAACAAAGCCGGGATTCCGAACATACTTGTAAAATTCGTCGGCTGGAAGGATGCAAAAAAAATCGGAGCAAGACGGCGTCTTGAAAATCTGATTTTAAAAATCTATTCAAAATCAAAATACAGGCACAGGCTTGGAAAAATCAGCACGGACGAAAACGACGAAAACACTGTGCGGAAGAGAATTCTTTTTTGTGAGATGAATCCGTTTTTTTATTGGATTTCATGCCGTAAGGAAACGCTCAGGCGGCACATAAAAAATATTTTCAGCAGCGAAAAATTTGCAAATGAATTTTCTTCTGAAAAATTTCCGAACCTTGTTTCAAGCTGGCAGAACGCACTCATAAAAACCGGACGCGGAATAGATCCTGTGCTTCAGGAAAACAAAGCGGACAATATAAAACTTGCATGTTCAAAAATGAACGGGCTTGTGATTCATCCGGGCGAATCTTTTTCTTTTTGGAAATTTGTCGGAAAGCCGTCCAGAAAAAACGGTTTCAAAGAAGGCCGTGTCATCGAGCATAAAAAACTGATTGCAGGATTCGGTGGCGGACTTTGCAATCTGGGAAACACAATCCATCTTCTTGTTCTCAAAAGTCCTTTGACGGTCACCGAGCTTCATCACCACTCCGACGCGCTTGCACCGGATCATGGCAAGCGTATTCCTTACAGCGCAGGAACTTCGGTCAGCTACAACAATGTTGATTTCAGATTTAAAAATGAAACAGACCAGAACGTGCAGATTTTGCTTTGGTGCGAAAACGGAAATCTCTATGGGGAGCTTAGGAGCGAAAAAGAATTTCCTTGGACATATAAAATCACGGAAGAAGATCACCACTTTCATAAAGAGGGCGGAAAATATTACAGGGTTTCAAAAATTTACAAAGAGATTTATGATCGTGCAGACGGACATCTCATAAAAAAAGAATTGAACTGGGACAACCATTCCGAAGTCATGTTCGATTATGATTTGATTCCACAAGATCAAATCCGCTGATTTTGTGAATAAGTTTTTCAAGAAAAAAGAGGTAGTCAATTGGAAGGAAACAAAGCGGTTCAAAGAAATCCCGAACTGATTGTGATGCTTACATACAACGATCTGACGGTTGAAAATGCTTTTGAAATTTTCGATGGGTGCAAAAACTCCGAAGCAGTTTTTTTTGGTGCGAAAGAAAAAAGCCTTCCGTTTGAAAAGATGAAAAAACTTTATTCATGTATGCAGTCTTCCGGGAAAAAAACGGTTCTTGAGGTTGTCTCTTATTCTGAAAAAGAAGGTCTGGACGGAGCAAAGATGGCCGCAGATTTGGGAGCAGAAATCCTGATGGGAACTTTTTTCTTTGATTCGATAAATAATTTTTGCATATCGCACGGTTTGAAATATATGCCCTTCGTCGGTAATGTCAGAGGCCGCCCATCCGTTCTTGACGGGGAGATTGATTCAATCATCTCGGAAGCGCAGTCGTATATTGAAAAAGGAGCTTGGGGAATAGATCTTCTCGGATACCGCTACACTGGAAATCCCTATGAGCTGAACAAAAAGTTTGTGGAAAAAATCGATGCGCCTGTCTGCATTGCCGGAAGCGTTGACAGTTACCAAAGACTTAGTGAAATCAAAAAAATAAATCCATGGGCATTCACAATCGGAAGCGCGTTTTTTGAAAAAAAATTCGGCCAAACATTTTCCGAGCAAATCAACAAGGTTGTTTCTTTGTTTCATTAATGGGTTGTGATGATAACGGAAAAAATAAAGTTGACAGATGCATGAAAAAAATATGCAAACTGTCAACTTTTGCTTATGGATTGATATACGCACAATTATTCAATCATGCGCTTTTGATATCTTTCTCAAGCTTCATTTCTGGAATGGGTTTATCTTCAGTATGCTTATCCGATTCGATTTTCTGTAATTTTTCTTTTGTGTGTTCAAGCAGATTTTTATGAGCGGATTTATCATCATCAGAATCAATCCATGAAGCTTTGCCGGATGAAATATCAAATGAACGGCAGAAACGGGATGTGATTATTGTCTTTGGAGCTTCCCCGAGCTTTTCATTTATGGAGTCAAGTCTTTCAGAAAGCACAAGGCCTCCTCCAATGCTTCCATGGTTAAGCATAATCTGCACAGGTTCTACTCTTTTACAAGCCGGGTTCGGATTTTCAAAAACATAAGTCTCAAGTTCATGTGCATCGGCATGTGCGG
>JAFOTA010000182.1 GCA_017421145.1 Treponema sp. | reverse complement strand
GAACGTGCTTTGCCTTCGTGTCAAGGTCGCCTGGGCCAATCTTTGGCTGCATGCGAATTTCCTTGAGCTTCAATACCTTCTGTTTTTTCTTGGAGTCACGGAGTTTTTTCTCCTGTTCAAAACGGTATTTTCCGAAGTCTAGTATTTTACAAACCGGTGGATTTGCATTCGGCGATACTTCAACAAGATCGAGATCACGCTCCCTTGCCATCTTGAGGGCTTCGATTGTAGGGATAATTCCCTTCTGGTTACCTTCATCATCAATGAGTCTGACCTCACGCACGCGAATCTGTTCATTAACGCGCATTCCCTTATTGTCTGCCAACGCTCCTCCTTGGTGTGCAAGACACTCTATCTATTTTAGATATGGAAAATATAATAGCAAAAAATCAGATATTTTGTCTAGTACTATTTCCAGTAATGACGTTTTTCACGATGTAGGCCGCAACGCTGATTCCTGCAAACACGGCCGCAACGACCACATGGAAGATTCCGCCCTTGTAGTACCACAATGCCTCGACAATGCCCGGAACCAAAAGAACCAGAAGAGCAAGGATAAAGAACACGACGGCCAAAGGAATGACCTTCTTCTTTATGAAGCCGACGCCGGATGATGCAAAGACCGAAACAAGAACCGGCATGCCCGCATACAAAAGAGGCTTTCCGTAGATCATGAACGGAGAAATGGCATCGTCACCGGTGAGCACGTAGAACGGAACCATTATTGCATAGAAAGTCATGAAAAGCGGTGCAAGAGCTTCGGCCTTATATGCCATGGACGAACGGTCAAAGATGAAGAACACCGCCATGCAGATTGCCACAGGAATGAGCGCGTCATAAATGAACAGGTCCAAAACCGCAGCAATAGGATCAGTGGTCCACGTGTATTTCGTGAAAATCATGAATTTCCTGCATATATAGAAACCGAACGCAACGAGGAAACCAAATGCAATAGCCGGAATAAAAGATTTCCAGCTGAAATTTTTGTTCAGACAACAAATGAGCAATAAAAAAACCGGAATACAAGCTATTAAAAACGTATACATAGGCTGTAGGATATCATTTATCGCGCAACTTTTCAACACCGTAAGCCGAATCACACGGCATGATCAGCGTTTTCCGAAAAGAATGCGGAGATTTTCGTCAACAGTTCCGCAGAGATCTTCCACGCTGACTTCACGGCATGAAGCAATGAACTCATATGTGAAGCGCACGTTGACCGGGACATTCGGTTTTCCGCGCAATGGAACGGGAGAAAGATAAGGTGCGTCAGTTTCAAGCAGAATCCTGTCGGAAGGGACATAGCGCAGAAGATTTTTCATGTCTTCCATGCGGCTTTTTTTCGTGTATGTGGTTCCGCCTCCGAAAGCAATGTACCATCCTCTGTCGATGAATTTCCTTGCCTCTTCGATTCCGTATGAATAGCAGTGGATTATTCCGTTGTGCCATCCGGCTTCGTCAATGCATGAAAGAGTCTCGTCAAATGCATCGCGGGAATGTACGATTACAGGAAGATCCAATTTTTTTGCAAGCTGAATCTGCATTAGGAAAAGCTCTCTTTCACCTGCGTAGACCTCATCATCAAAATCATCTTCTGTCCTTGCATCAGGGTTGGACGGATTCCAATGATGGTCAAGGCCGCACTCACCGATTGCAACTATATGATTTTTAAAATGATTTTCCTTTTCAAAATCACAAATCTGTTTTTCAAGGGTTCTGATGCTTTCTTCCCTGGTTTTTATTTCGTTGACAGAAGGCCAGATTCCGGCAGTAAAGCACAAAAAAGATGACACGGCAGATTTTTTTTCATCATCCATAAGGGAAAGGCATTCTTCCGCATGGCGCACGCGTACCGACAAATCGCCGCACTTGGTTCCTATATCGACTCCGAAAGCCGGGTTCAAATCTGCATAATCAGAAAGAATCTGCTTTCCGCATTCAGCGTTTCCGCCGTCCATGGTCATAAGGTGAAAATGGCTGTCACTGAACATAAGTTTTCTCCAAAATCAAAAATCAAAAATTTAAAAATCATAAATCCAAAAAAATCAAAAAAGCGTGACGTAGGTTTTTCCGCTTCCGCCGTCTTCTGGTGGTGCAAAAGAAAATTCCTTTACGCCGGGATAATGCGAAAGATAATCCTGCACTGACTGCTGGAGTATTCCCTGCCCCTTTCCGTGTATTATGCTGAACGAACGGAAATCATATATTACGCAGAGATCGAGCTGTCTTTCAAGGGCACGCATAGCTTCTTCCTGACGCATTCCCAAAAGCCTAAGCTCAAAAACAGGCCTGTCTTCCTTGTCGCTTCCGGAAGCAGTTTCAATCATGACCGAAGCCTTCAGCGAAATGTCAGGACGCTTTACAGGAACAAGCCGTGATTCCTTTACGTTCATTTTCATAGATCCGAAAAGCACCGACCATGTTCCGTTTTTGTTTTTCTGAACCAAAGTTCCCCTGCGCCTTTCTTCACCGGCAAAGACTTCCACGCCCGGTTCAAAAAGCAGCTTGGAAGGATCATCGGTCTTTATGACGTTTTTTTTCGCAGCACCCTTGTTTTCGGACTCAGGCACGGCATCCGGCACTGATGCATAAAGAAGAGCCTCCGTGTTGGACAATCTGCGCCTAGTTTTTTTATTGGAAGATTCATTGTGGCGGGATGCCTTTGAAATTCTCATGCCGTTTTCAAGAAGAATGCCCTCATCTTTTTTGAGGCTCTCCTTTTCCTTTTGAATATCCTTTTCAAAATCCGAGATTTTATCTTCCTGAAGATCTACGGCACTGGAAAGCTCCGAAATGAAATTTTTCACGCCCAGAGTTTTTTCCCTGTTGATTTCTCCCTCGCGCAACGAACGGACAAGATTCTCAAGATTTTTCCTTGTATCCGAAAGAAATGCCGAGCTTTGCTTATGTTCCGCTTCCTTAAGCTCAAGCTCCTTTTCCTTTATGCTGATTTCACGCTGATGGAGCTTGAATTCCTTTTCTTCCGCCTTGAATATTTTTTCTTCGGCCTCTTTTTTAAGTGCGTCAAGCTCAATGTGCTTTTGGTTGAGTCCTTTTATGAGAGTGCTCACGTCGGACTGTTCGCTTGCAATGTAGCCCCTTGCTTTTTCAACAATCTTGGGATCAAGGCCTGAGCGCAGCGCAATGTCAACGGCATGCGATTCACCGGGAACTCCCATCATCAGATGATAGGTGGGGCTCATCGTTTCCGGGCTGAATTCAACCGATGCATTCACGCATGAAGGATTCGTATAGCCGTAGTTTTTCAATATGCCGTGATGGGTCGTAACAAGAACGAAAGATTTTCTTTCTATGAGAGTGTCAAGGACTGCCATTGCGATCGCACTTCCTTCCTGAGGATCGGTTCCGCTTCCAAGCTCGTCAAGAAGCACAAGGGATTTTGAATCTGCATG
>JAFOTA010000181.1 GCA_017421145.1 Treponema sp. | reverse complement strand
GTACCAAAGAATTTGCCGTATGCATGCCTTTGGATGCGGAAGATCCTTTCGTGCATCTGTGCGGCACCGTGTCCAATCCCGAAAGTGATAAATATGCACTTTTTGACATCCCTGCCGAACGCGCCGATCTGGTCGACGTGATGATTCCGAAGAAAAAAATCAGCGGATGGATTGAATTCAGGCTGCTCAGGACAGTGACGGAAGGCTCTGTGATCCTGATAATGGGTGAAGCAGTGGCCGCATATCAAAGATCCGGTATGTGAAAAGGGACTCAGCATGAAACAAAATTATATATGCGGAACGGATTATGGTAATTTAAAATGTCGAGTCCAACAAAACATGTTTATAACAGGCTCCCAGCGTGTGTCCGTTCCGCACATTTGTTTAAAATGATGCTGAGTCCCTGAAAATTTTTACTTGGAAGGAAACCGATTTGCATGAACGAACAATACATTTCCATAAGAATCATTGGTATGCATGGGCAACAACCAATTTTTTTACTCTCAGGGCTTCGGCATGACAAGAACAATAGACTTTTGCAACACAGGAGTGGGACGTAGGCAAAAAGTAAGGAGGGAGCCCCTGGGGGAGGTTACCTTGCTTTTTGCCGTCAACTGGGACCCGCTCACGTGTTGTATTTAGCAATAGATTTCATGCCGAAACCCTGGGTATGTGAGCGACGTGTCTTGAACTAAACCACCTTAAATTGTATATTTATACGTTATAAAGGGAGGTACGCATGAACGAAGAAATCGATGTATGCAATGAATTAATAAAGAAGCTTTCTGTAGAAACGAAGAAAAATGACCCGATCGATCCAGATCTTTACCATAAATATGATGTGAAGCGCGGCCTCCGTTATGCTGACGGACGTGGCGTTCTTGTTGGATTGACGCGTATCGGTGATGTAGTTGGCTATGAGGTTGATGAAGCCGGAAAAAAGATAGCGGTTCCGGGAAGGCTTGTTTACCGCGGTTATTCCGTTGAGGACATTGTCCATGACACGCAGAAAAACCAGCAGTTCGGTTACGAGCAGTGCGCGTATCTGCTTTTGTTCGGCGAGCTTCCTACGAAAAAGCAGCTTGAGGAATTCAACACGGTCATGGGGCTTATGAGGGGTCTCCCTCCGAATTTCACAGAAGACATGATAATGAAGGCTCCGTCAAGCGACATAATGAACAAGATTGCCCGCGGCGTGCTTGCTTCTTATTCCTATGACCCGAACCCGGAAGACAGGGACATTGAGAACGTGCTCCGCCAGTGCATCGAGCTGATTTCGCGTTTCGGTACTCTTGCGGCATACGGATATCAGGCCAAAAGACGCTATTATGACGGAAAGAGCATGTACATCCATAATCCTGATCCTGCACTCGGAACTGCCGAGAATTTCCTGCGCCTAATCCGCTCGGACAAGTCATATACCAAGCTTGAGGCACAGATCCTTGACCTTGCGCTGATCCTTCATGCAGAACACGGAGGAGGAAACAACTCGTCCCTTACGATACACGTGGTTTCATCTGCTGATACGGACACTTATTCTGCAGTTGCCGCAGCAGTCGGTTCTCTCAAAGGCCGCCGCCATGGTGGTGCAAACATCCGCGTCATGGAAATGATGGATGACATAAAGTCACACGTAAAGGACTGGAGTTCAGAAGCCGAAGTCGCTGAATATCTAAGGAAGATTGCGCGTAAGGAAGCTTTCGATCACACGGGACTCATCTACGGACAGGGACATGCCGTCTACACGGTTTCCGATCCAAGGGCAATTCTCCTGCGTGAAAAAGCCACGGAGCTTGCAAAGGAAAAGGGCTGCGAGGAAGAGCTTAACCTCTACAACATAATCGACCGCCTTGCACCGCAGATTCTCTATGAATTGCACGGCGACAAGAAAAAGATCTGTACGAACGTTGACTTCTATTCCGGTTTCGTATATTCAATGCTGAACATACCGCGCGAACTGTTCACTCCGCTTTTTGCAATCGCACGTATCGCCGGATGGTCTGCCCACCGCATCGAGGAGATTGTTGCAGGAGGAAGAATCTACCGCCCGGCATACAAGAATGTTTCAGCAGAAAGAAAGTACATCCCGATTGAAGACCGCGTGGAATCTGTTTCTGCAGCTCCGGTTCCTTTTGCTGAAGATGACGTTCACACGGCAGGACCTTCTGATTAAGGAGTGTTTTTTCGGTCAGTCTCCCTCATCGTTTCCATAAGTGCGGAATGATGGGAGGGGAATGCCGTTTCTTCCATAGATTGTGAACGGGCCGTAGTTGTACCATGCATAGCGTGCGTAGACAGGTTCGCTCACTTTTTCCGATCCTATTATGATTACTGACGGATTTTTTTCGCAGTCACCGAAGCTGAATGAAGCCGGGTAGAAAATCTTGTCCTTTCCGGCAATTTCAAATCCGGTGAAATCTTCGGGGAGAGTCCTTCCGTGCAGTTTTTCGATGTACCTGTAATGCTCAAGCGTTTCCGAATCATCTTTAATCACGAAGCCTGATTCTGCAAAATCAAATTCAAGCTCCATCTTTCCGTTCCTGCTCACTGCAGATTTGAAAAGCGGTCCGTTCGCCTGATTTTCATCAAGGATTTTGTATGCGGTGAAAAGCGCGTTTCTTTCCATGCGTTCTGCGAGCGTTTTTTTTGCTTTCGGGTGTATGTCGTCGTACTGACCAAGTCCTGCTGCCGTTGCCATGCCTGTGTTTGCGACTGTCCTGTAGATTTTTGCCTGAGCTTCCCTGATTATGCACCAGTTTTTAAGGTCTTCGTCCTGATGGTAGCGGTTTTCCGGGAGCTGCACGAAAATCATCGGGAGAGTTTCGTTCCAGTCCGTCCTCCACTGGTCGATCATTTCACGGAACAGGGCATAGTATGAATCAGGCTTGTGGTCGTCGCTTTCACCCTGGTAAAAAAGAAATCCTTTGAGCGTGTACGGTGCTATCCGCTTTATCATGCATTCATGAAGTCCTCCCGGTCTGTAGGGGCTGCGCTGGTTTTTTGGTCCAGGCCACTGGCATTTACCAAGGATTTCCTGAACTTCGCTCCATTCGATTTTAGGATTCTTTTTGTAAAGCTCTTCGCATTTTTTTGACCATTCGGCATGGTATGATTCGAATTTTCCGTATTCCATGCACTGTTCTTCTATGGTCTTTCCTTTGGCTCCTTCTTCGTATTCGTCGATGTATGAGCGGAAATCAGCATTTTTTTCAAGCCTTTCCTTGGACATCCATGCGCTTGCCGACGTTCCTCCCCAGTTGCATCCGATGATTCCGACCGTAACGCCAAGGTCTTTTGAAAGCTTTTTTGCAAAAAAATAGCCGACCGCAGACCATTCCTTTTTTTTCTCCGAATCCCATGTCTGCCATGCAGATTTTTTTTCGCCTTCAAAGAATTTGTCGTCCATCCATGCGTTTTTCTGGGTGTAATAGAAGCGCACCCCCGGATCTTCGGTGAGTTCAAGTTCGGCAGATCCTTCAGTGCAGTTCTGAAGCTCGAATTCCATGTTTGACTGTCCGCCTGCAAGCCACACTTCTCCTACGGCAACGTTTGAAAATCTGACAGTATTGTTACCGGAGCTGATTTCAATCGTCAGGTTTTCCGCCGCCTCCATGGGCTTTAAAAAAATCTTCCACTTTCCGCCGTATGCCCTTGTGCCGTTTCGGTCGATCAGCCTGGTTCCGTCAAAAATTCCTGCGCACACTTCCGCCCCGTCATCCGCATATCCGAAAATGCATATGTCCTTGTTCCTCTGCAGCACGCAGTTGTCCGAAAATACCGCAGCCGGTGAAAATCCGCTCATTTTATGCCTCCAGAAACAATGCTATACCGCTTTTTTTTACGGGGAAACCTTATTTTTCCATGACGTTTTCTATAATAACTTGATTTTTTTGGAAAAGAATAATAGCCTTATCATGGAAGGAGGGCAGATCCATGAAAAGATTAATAACGGCAGTATCCGCGGCTTTGGCAGCTTTTGCCCTTGCAGGATGTGCAACCAACGGCGCTGCATTTGATCCTGATGCATACAGGCCTTTTGACAACCCTGATCCTTTGTCGGGAATAGCGAGCTTTGAGGATTTTGAAGAAGGATTGTACTGGAAGGTTCAGGACTCGGAAAATGATACTGCATTTGACGTGGATATAACGGAAGACTGGGCTTCGGAAGGCACTTATTCCGGGGCTTTTGAATTCAAGGCACCTGAAAAAATCGTGAATGATGACGGGAGCATTGAAGAAAATCCTTTAGGCAAGGCTTCTTACGGATGCAGTTCTTTGCTTTTCGATGATTTTTCCGGCTATAGATATGTATATTTTGACATAAACAACGCTTCGGGCGGTCTTATAGATTTTTCCTTTGCAGTGGAAGATTCAGGCGGAAAACTTCGGTGGTCTGCACCTGTAACGCTCGGCCGTGGATTCAACAGGAACGTTATAGTCGTGCTTGAACCCATGCGGATTCCTGATGCCAGGTCAGTCAGCTGCATATACATGGGCTTTACTCACAAAAAAGCAGGGAAAGTCTATGTCGATAATATCCGCTTCGTAAAATAATCGCGGCTTAGTTTTCTTCCGTATACGGCGAAAGGATTATCACATGCGTTTCCATCGGGTAGCTTTGGTCAGGCGTAAGGATGTAGGGCTGCATGAGGATGTCGTCCTTTGTCTTGTCGGGGCGGCTCATCAGGTAGTTTTTCTGGAACAAAGGCGTTTCCGTGGATGACCTGAACTGTATGTATGATTTTCCGTCCTGATCAAGAGCTGCGTATGAACCTGTGTCGTTGTGCGCGTCGCTTTCTGCAGTGTAGGTGCCTTTTTCAAAAGTCAGGAGGATTCCGTCTGCGGTCGTCCATTTTTCGCTTTCAAGCTTTTCAATGAATGAAGTGTATCTGTAGACCGTGTTTTCCTGTGCTTTCATGTATGCGGTAACGTCGGTCATTTTTTTGTATTCGCCGTTCCATGCGCCACCGTCGGAAACAATGAAGAGGTAGTCCACTATCTTGAGCTTGAACTGGTCGGCACCGTTGAACGAAATGTCTATCTGCCTCTGGAAATTGGTTATCTCGTCGTTTCTTGCCGTGATGTAGATTCCGTTGTTTCTCGGAGTGCTCCTTATGAATTCATAAAGCTCATATTTGCCGTCTTCAAGGAAAAGGAACTGCTTCTGCTCTTTGTCCACGTAGATGTAGTGCATTCCGCCCTTGGAACCGTCGATTTTGTACCAGAGTCCGTCGAGCCTGTCAAAATATGAATCCGTGGTTCCGTTGATCTGCATTCCGCGTGAATTTCCTGAGGCAAGCGGGGTTTCGTTCTGGAGGGTCTGGACATATTGCTGCGCTTCTTCGTTCCAGTCGAACCTGGTTTCAATGTCGGCGTTTTTTTCCTTGTCCGTGGAGTATGCCCAGATTGAATAGCTGGGGTCGTTTGAATCGGCCATTATGTATGAATCTGATCGCTCTACCTGATCTATGAAAATGTTTCCGTCGCCTTCAAGATTCGCAATCTGAGTGACTGATACGGTGCCTTCGCTTTTTGTTATGAAAAATGCCTGCAGGACGGATTTTCCCGTGTCTGCCGTACCCTGGTAAACGAGTGCGTTCCTGTGGTCTCCCGTAAGATCCATGCCTGTATATGAAAATGATGAAATCTGCCTGATAGGGGTTGAGATTGTGGCCACACGCTCGTATTCACCCTTCTGCGGGCTGAAAAGACCGACTATCAGCGAGATGAAAGGATTGTCGGAAACCTTGACTGCGCTCACCTGGTCGTCCTGCCTGTCTCCGTCAAAATCCATGTCCAGGGTTGCAATCAGCGTTTCATCGGGATTCAGCGGAACCATGGAAATCTTTCCTGAAGAAAGGTAAGCCTCGTCTTCGTCGGATGATGCTTTGTCTGCCTGCGGAATGACTATACGGGAAGCCGTGATTTTCTCTTCCGGTGCCTGATAGTATTTTTGTCTGAGGAATATTATGGCAATCACTGCAACGGCAATGATGAAAAGTGCAAAAACTAATCTCTTACGCATAAAGGCTATTCTAGCTCATACACTTTTTTTTTTCAATTGGAAGGAAAAAGCATTTCTAAAAACATAAAAAAGCCCGGACATAAAAAAAGCCCGGACTTCTTTTCAGGACAAGCTCATGCCATCATCGATTCGGTCAATCTGATCGTCAGAATCAGGATTCCTGCTATGGCCGCAAGTATGATTCCGGCTTTCACTGCAATGCGCACTGCGGAAGCCTTTTTCCTGCTGCCCATGGATGCATCGGACAATGCCTGGCTCATATTCCCCCCCTTAGATTATGCGGATTCAAGAAAAAATCGCCTGTTTTCCCTCACCCAAGATTTCTGGAACAATCCAGACACAAAAAATATCGACATGGAAGAAATTGAATTTTAGAGAAAATGGAAATTTTTTACATTCCGCGTTGTTTTCTTGAATATATGAAAAAATTGGTATAGAGTAGGTGTGTCCGGGATTTCCGGGCAAATCTGATTCGCTTATTGCAAAATTTTAGGAGTATCGTAATGGCAAGAAAACATTATATCGCCGGTAACTGGAAGATGAACACATCAAAGGCTGAGGCCGTAAAGCTCGCACAGGATCTGGTCGCGTCACTGAAGGGCCTTCCGAACAAGTACATGGTCGGAGTTCCGTTTGTATATCTCGATGCAGTCGCACAGGTTCTTAAGGGAAGCAACATCCTTCTCGGCGCACAGGACATGGCCGCAACTGGAAACGGAGCGCATACCGGTGAAGTCAGCGCAGAAATGCTCAAGGACATCGGAGTTCAGTCCGTAATCCTCGGACACTCAGAGCGCCGCCACGAAATCGGTGAAAGCGATGAACTCATCAACAAGAAAGTCCGCCGTGC
>JAFOTA010000180.1 GCA_017421145.1 Treponema sp. | reverse complement strand
GTAAGGACGTTCTACAAAAACGCAGACTTAAATATAGAATTCGATGAAAACGAAACCGCGCTCCACCCATTCGTGGATTATACGGCAGACACATTCCCGTCGTTCAAGCCGGGAGAACTTCATCTTGAAAACAGCATAGTGATCGGAACGTTCCCAATCTGCTCTTCTTCCATACAAAAAGATTTCCAGAAGATTGTCGAACAAGGTTCAATCAACACGCTTTTGAACGACCTTCTTTCAGATTCTGAATCTTCGGCACCAAAAGAAGAAGACCTCCAGATAATGGAAAACAACATCACGTACATAAACGACCTGAACAGCTCGCAGGAAAAAGTATTGAACGCAGTGCAGGTCAAAGACGAGCTTGTAATGGAAGGCCCTCCGGGAACAGGAAAGTCACAGACTATAACCAGCTTGATTTCCCAGGCGGCATTGAACGGACAGACCGTATTGATGGTTTCCGAAAAAAAGACCGCGCTCGACGTGGTTTATTCACGCCTCGGTGATTTGTCAAGGTTTGCGGTTGTAATTGACGACGTGAACGACAAGAATCTTTTCTACTCGCAGATGGCAAAAATAATCTCGCAGAATTCAACTTCGCAGCAGGAAATAAAATCATCGCAGCAGATTTCCGCAGAAATAGACACGCAGATTGACGCGCTTGAAAAAATAGCTTCGGAGCTTTATACAAAAGGCAAGCTCGGAATAGAACCGTACAAGCTTTATCTATGCTGCCCGCACAAAAATTTTTCAAACACAGAAGAATTTGAAAGGGAAAAGCTTTTTGAACGCGAAGTCCCTTCCCCGCTTCTTGATTACAGCTATGAAACTCTTTCGAAATGCTCAAAGACTTTTACCGATGAAGACCTTGTTGCAAAAGCCGACGAATACACATCGCTCGAAAAAGAATTCCCGTGGATGAAAAATCTCCGTGACACGCTCACCGATTTTGACGAACAGCGTATGAACGAAAAATGGATTCCATTGAAAAATGAAATTGAGATACTCAACAGAAAAAATGCGCTTGCAAGACTCTTTTCAGGCGGAAAAACACGCAGTGCCGTAAAACAGTTTGTCGAAACATTTTTTGACGCAAACACAAAGGCAAACAGAAAACTGCTTTTAAAAACCAGCGATGATTTTACATCCGGCATTGAAAGATACGGCCGCTACCATGCACTGAAACCTGCGTACACGGCACTTTCACCTGAAGAAAAAAATTATTTCACGGCAATGAAAGCGGTGCAGCGTCAGTGTGCGAATTCACTTTCAGAAGCAAACCGTGAGGTCAAGGATTTCGTTCTCTACAGGCATCTGATGGATTTTGAAACGACACACAGAACCACATTGATGAACATCTCCAACTTCCCTGCAACGATCAGGACGATCAGCGAAGACATACAGAAAAAAAGAAAAATCACGCGTGAAAATCTTGAAAAGAAACTTCTCGACTCACTCGGAATGCTCACGCAGTCAAAGAGGCACAACGACATACAGCGAGCGGTGGAATCAAAAAGGCGCATGAGCGTGAACAAGTTCATAAACAAATTTGATTTCGAACTTTTCAAGGCAGTGAAAATCTGGCTTCTCACACCGGAAGTAGTTTCAGAAATCATACCGCTCCAGATCGGAATCTTTGATCTTCTGGTCTTTGACGAAGCATCCCAGATGTACGTTGAAAAAGGACTTCCGTCAATACTCCGTGCAAAAAAAGTCGTAGTTGCGGGAGACCAAAAACAGCTCCGTCCTTCAAGCCTCGGAACAGGCCGCATGACGATAGACGAAGATTCGCTCGATGAAGACGAAGAAATATCCGCAGCCCTCGAAGAAGAAAGCCTTTTGGATCTGGCGAAATACCGCTATCAGGACACGCTCCTGAATTTCCATTACAGATCAAAATACGAAGAGCTGATCGCTTTCTCAAACTACGCATTCTACGGCGGACAGCTCTATGTTTCACCGAACGTCTCCGAACCGGAAACGCCACCGATCGAAGTGCACAAAATGACCGGCGCAATCTGGGACAAACGCCGCAACCAGACGGAAGCAGAATACATCATAAAACTGCTGAAAGATATTTTTGCAAACCGCAAGGAAAATGAAACCATAGGAATAATCACGTTCAACACAAGCCAACGCGACTTGATCGATGACCTGATCGACAAGGAATGCATAAAAGACCCGGAGTTTGCGGAACAGATCAGAATAGAATCAGCAAGAACCCAGGACGGAGAAGACATAGGACTTTTCGTGAAAAACATCGAAAACGTACAGGGTGATGAGCGCGACATAATCATCTTCTCGATCGGATACGCAAAAAATGAAAACGGAAAATTCATACAGAATTTCGGATGGCTCAATCAAGCCGGTGGAGAAAACAGGCTCAACGTTGCAATCAGCCGTGCAAAGAAAAAAGTCCACATCGTTACAAGCTTCGAACCAAACCAGATGAACGTGGAAAACGTAAAGAACCCGGGTCCGGCAATTCTCCAGAAATACCTCGAATATGCGGCGGCAATCAGCGGAGGAAACAGAAAACTTGCAAAAGACATACTCCATTCATTCACCACAGGCCCGGGCGGAGCTGCAAAGAATGCAGAAAACGAACTTAGCTACCTTGATGAATTGGAACAGTCGCTCAAAGAAGAAGGCTTCGAATACGACCGCGACATTGGAATCGGAGGATACACAATCGATTTTGCAATCAAGAAAAACGGACGCTATGTGATCGGACTCGAATGTGACAGCGCACTCTACAAACAAAACACCACTGCAAGAGACCGTGACTACCACAGACAGAAATATCTGGAAACCCGCGGATGGAAACTCCTGCGCATCTGGTCACCTTCATGGTGGAAAAACAAAACCGATGTCATCCAGATGATCACGGACGCTTACGACACTGCAGAGTAAAATATAAAAAAATGCCCCCCAAGAGCAGGAAAGCTTTTGAGGGGTGTTTTTTTATGAGGAGTTAAGTCCCGCCCCATCAAATCCCGTGTATAGATTTTTTCAGCAACATCGGACAACTCATCCACTTTTCGGTTTGTGATTATCAAATCACATTCACTTTTGAAAAG
Source organism: Treponema sp. (assembly GCA_017421145.1). The sequence continues at coordinate 333 of JAFOTA010000180.1, read as the reverse complement.
TTCCAGATTTCTTTCAACTTTTGAATTAAAAAAATAATCTTCTTTCAAAGACGGCTCATACACGACGACTTCGATTCCTTTTGCCTTGATCCGTTTCATAACGCCTTGGATTGCGCTCGAACGGAAGTTGTCCGAATTTGTTTTCATTGTAAGCCGGTAAATTCCAACACGCTTTGGATTTTTATCGATTATCATTTGAGCGATATGATCCTTGCGCGTTGTATTTGATTGGACTATCGCGCTTATCAGATTTTGCGGAACATCATTATAATTTGCAAGAAGCTGCTTTGTATCTTTTGGAAGGCAGTAGCCGCCATAACCAAAGCTTGGGTT
>JAFOTA010000179.1 GCA_017421145.1 Treponema sp. | reverse complement strand
TCCCACATGCGGATGTTTATCAACATGCTGATGGGCAACAGACTTGAAAATCCGTCGCAATGCTTTACCGACATGCATGCAAGCGAAATGTATCTGGCATGGATTCTGGCACTTGATGAAAAAGAAGCTTTTTCGCAGACAGGAAGCTATCAGATTGTGTTGGACGGATTTTATGAGTGCGCTGTTTTTGATGAAAATGAAAATCTGGTTGCACAAATTCTTGACGGTGCGATTCAGTATGAAAAAACAAATGAACCTATTGCACTTATGCAGCTCCCGGGAAAAAGATCTGCAATCGGTTTTCCGGCGGATGAAAATTTTACGGTCGTAATAAACAAGGAAAGCCTGATTCCTTCTGTCGTATCTGCAGTGCTTGAACGCTATGATGCAAACGGCGGGCTTACAGATTCAGAAGAAAAAATCTTCATGTATCCGCACATCGGTTCGGGACTGAAATTTTCTGCCGGAGACTTTCTTATGAGCGGCGGCATAAAGACAGAAAAAATCAAAGGGAAAGAACTTTCTGCTTATTTGGACAAAGGATGTTTGGAACAGCAGGAAAAATTTTTCATATACCCGGAATTTTCTTTTGATTTTGACAAGCAGCTTGCTATCGGAGTGCATGTCGGAAAACCCAATGTCTACGGAAGCTTTATGATGCTGCAGCCTGTAAACAGTTTCGGGTCGGTTCTGGAACTTTCTCCCGGAGTCGGACATCAGAATGCATTGTTCGGAAACCTTATGCTCGACGCTGAATTTTACACGCGCTTCATATACGTCTTTGAGGATGTCAAAGGCAAAGGATGGAATTTCGTTCCTTCGTTCAGATTCATGCTTTCGTTCAAGCCACGGAATTACCTTCAGTTTTTTGCCGCCGCATCTTTTGACCTCAACATCACGGATTTCAACGACGGCCCATTTGACCCGGCAATAAAAGATCACTGGATGGGATATATAAATTTCGGAGACAAAGCAAGGCTTGTACCTACAATCTCATTCGGAATAAAATTCTAACTGTGATCTATCAAGAACTGGCGGAACTCATCTTCCGTAATCGGCTTGGAATAATAATATCCCTGGGCAAGACGGCATCCGCATTTCCTTAGGATTTTCACATGACGCTCAGTTTCAACGCCTTCGCACAAAGTCACTTTTCCAAGTTCGTTGACCATCCTTATCATGTAGGCAAGAATGATCCTTGACTCACGTGAGTATTCAGCCTGCTTCAAAAATCTCTGGTCAAATTTGACTATATCTACAGGCATTTCCGCAAGCATGTTCAAAGATGACTGACCGCTTCCGAAATCATCCATGCTCACCTGATATCCGGATTCATGAAGGCTGTGGATCAAATCGCACACGAAGTCATCACCGGCTCCGGCAAAACGCTCTTCAATTTCAAGCTCTATGTATTTTTTGTCAACGCCATATTGTTCCTGAAGGATATCAAGCTCGGCGACAAATTCCCTTGAATCGTTTCTAAGACGCGACATGTTCATGGAAACTTTCACCGGCTGAATGTTATCTTCCTGAAGATGATGCAAGAATTTAAATACGCTTTTATAGACATACTGATCCAAAACACCGACCATGCCGTTGCGTTCCAGAACCGGAATAAAAATGCTCGGAGGAATAAGCGCGTTGTTTTTTGTGCGCCATCTGATAAGAGCTTCGGCTCCCTCAATCTTTCCGCTTTCCAAATTTATTTTCGGCTGATAAAAAACAATCAGCTCGTTGTTTTTGATTGCATTTTCAATGCTGTTTTCTATGCGCTCTTCATTTTCATGCTGTGCCTGCATAGCTCCGTTATAGACGGCAAAATTTTCAATGAGGCTGTCTTTCGTAAGCCTGCGTGCATATCCGGCTTTTGAGATTGCATCCCTTACGTTGATTGCGCGGTTTTCATTTGTGCGGCAGACAACGCTTCCGCTTTTCAAAATGATGTGGACGTTCCTTTCTTTTCCGACCTTGAACTGAAGGTTGTTCTGGATTATTTCCATTTTATCAAGCGAATCATTGATATCCGAAACCGCCTGCATTATATAAAAGTTATCGGCATACCCACGTGCAATAAGGACATTTTTCGGCTTTGAATCGTCAACGAGTTTTTTACGGAGATTGGCCGCAATGCATCTTAGGATTTCGTCGCCTTCTTTGTTTCCGTAGATTCTGTTTACGTTTGCAAAATCCCTGACATTAATTTCGGTAAGAAGATATTTCTGGCTTTTTCTGCCCTTGTTGTTCTGGTTCACCTGCTCTTCAAATCCGTCCATGGAAAGAAGACCGGTAACCTTGTCAGTGCATATTTCCTTTTTGATTTTTCTTTTTTGGCACTGCGAATAGATTATTGCAAATGAAACGGCAAAAACCAGACAGAACAATACCGCCGCAAGGATCGCCCAGAGAAGCGCATTTGAGAGCGCACCTTTTTCAAGAGAAGATGAAAAATACGAAGCCAAAAAACTTCCGACAAAATAACCAGAATTCATACTATCCTCAATCCAGATTATTTTGAAGAAAAATTATTCACGGGATCACACCAAAGGCGGATAAGCTCAACCCTGTCCCTGTGCCTTGATTTCAAATAGAGCGACTTGGTTTCCAAATCATATACGTAGCCGGATGAATTGTAGGACTCGAATGTAGGATCAGAGCGGTACATAAGCTGCTGGATTTCAATCTTCGCGTAGAAATTCGGCACTCCCTTAATGTAAAGATATTCGCTGCTGTTCAACGGGAATTCAAGGCTAAGGCTCACGACACCGTCCGTAGCGATTTTATATGAAACGGAAAGCGCGCATGTCCAAGCCCAGACAGGAGATTCACCGTAATATCCCAAAACCTGGCAATGCGGATAATATGGGTTGTCGGATGCCAGAACCGGATACAATTCCGCCAAAGTCTGCAGGCTGAATGAATCTGCCGATGCAAGCCCCTGGTTCAAAAGGACACGTCCGGCAGAAGCATAGTCACTGCGCTGAATTCTATTACCAAGTGCAAGCAAAGCCTGACCCATGACAATCGACTGTTCCGCACTGATTTCCTTCTCATTTTCCTTGACCACAAGCCTTCCGCCGTCAATGGAACAATATGATGCAAGGGCTTCCAAGCATGGTTCCATCACAGGAGAAAGAAGGGCTGCTTTTTCACCGTCTGCCTGAATCAGTTTTGTATAGACCGCAATGATACCGCTTGTCTGTGCCGTTGTCGGATGGAAATTTTCCGGTGATGCAGCGTAAATCTCGGCCGGGAAAGAAAGGAGCCTTGTAACGGAAGCCTTTTTCTTTTCGCGGAGTATATAATCAGCTATGGAATCTATGGTAAAAACATCAAGATTTTTTTGTGAAACGGCATTCTGAACCATTGATGAAATGCGTTCAATCTCCAGATCAAGTGTGCTGTCCAGTGCGGCGAGCCTACCGAAATAAGGTGCAGAAAGATAAGTCCTGCGGCTGCCTTTTTTGAATGAGTCAGGCACGTTGTTTATTGCATCGTCAAAGCTTCCCCTGCTTGCCATTTCCGCGACATAAGACACAACCTCGTCTTCTGTATAGTCAGCATCTGATGAAGCACGGACAAAACGAGTAACCAAGGTATCCTTGAAATGTTTTATATTTGTATTGCACAAAGACAGATCCGCTGCAGGCATATCGGTGACCGCAATGAATTCGAATTTCGACGTGGGGCTGTATGCACTGTATGTCGCAATATTGTTTCCGACGACAAATCCAAGCCTGTCCTCGCTGATATAAGGCGCAGAAAGAGCGAAAAGACTGTTGCCGGAATTCAGTATCATGCGTCCGGCTGAATATTCTTCAATATTGTGCGTTGATACAATCTTATATGGAAGAGAAATGGTGTCATCGCCGTTTGCAGGATAAGCCGCAATTGAGAGCGATTCACCGTCACCCTTGCCGTCCTGGGATTTTGAGACATTGAAGACAAGATAGCTTCCGTCAGCAAACAAAAGCTGTATGGACCCCTCTTTTCCTTCAAAATTGTCCTGGCAAGATTCAAGGACAAGATTATGAACGTCATCAGGATTCTGGGAATTATAGGATACAGCGGGCGTATCATTGTCAGCAGATATGATCAGACCGGGGAATGAAGCCTGGAACTGATTTTTCAGCTGCATTACTTCCCCTGTTCCCTGTGTCTGGGCCATGGATATTCTCAGACTGCCGGAGTTTTTGCTGAAAACGGATTCGGTCTTAAATTGCAATACTAAAATGCCGACAATAAGAGCGGCGTAAAGGGCTATAAGTCCCAAGAATTTTCTAACTGGATATCTACGCATTGACTTATTTTATCTATTAAAGATATAAAAAGCAAGTAAGATTTAACCAGAAAAAAAACAACCGGGTAATGCCGGCTTGAGGTGAAGCATGAAATCTTTTTTCAAAAAAATCGCGGTCTGTTCCTTCTGCATGGGAATCAGCATTGTCAGCATGAATACATTTGCGGCGGCAAAAGCAAAAGCCCCGGAGCCGGATATGTCAACCAAGCTCCTGCCGGACAGCATCAAAGGATTCTCAAAAACTTCATTCATACAGGATTTACAGAAAGAGCTTTCCAAAAACGGGATTGCCGGTGCACTGAAGCTTTATGAGCAGCTCCCGTCAGAATACGCGAATGACACCGACCTGCAGATAATCAAGGCATCACTGTACATAAGTTTAGGAAAAATCAGCGATGCGCAGGGCATTGTGACGAAACTCCTCTCAAAAGACGACCGAAACGTGGATGTACTCAATCTTGCGGCAACGGTTGCAAAGGCACAGAACAAGACGGCTGACTGGAACAAATACATAAAGGCCGTAATAGCGATCGACCAGTACAATGCAGAAGCAAACATAGCCCTTGCACAGCAGCAGTTCGCCAGAAAACAGTATACGCTTGCACGCACATATTATCAGAAAGCTTTGAAAAACGATGAAAACAACATCGATGCGCTCTTCGGAGTGGGAAAAACCTCATATTATCTTGAAGATGACGACAAGGCAAAATCAACTTTCAACAAAATGCTTGAAATCGACCCGGAATGTGCAGATGCCTACCATTATTTAGGAAAACTTGCGGCCGCCAAAGGTGAAAATCTGGTTGCAAGCCAGTATGCACTTGAAGCCGTAAAACGCGACTCAACGAACTATGACTATCTTCTTGATTATGGAATGTACGAAAGAAACCTCGGCCATTATTCAAATGCGGAAAAAGCATGGTCAAAAGCCATACAGATCGAGCCTGATTATTTCCTTGCCTACGCATACAGAGCCGGCGTATATGACGAACAGGACAAATTCAACGACGCGCTTAAAGATTATCAGATGGTTCTGAAGACAAACCCAGATTATTACTACGCTTATGAAAGCATCGGCCTCCTTTCAATCCACGAGCAGAAATGGAAGCAGGCACGCGAAGCCTTTATGAAGTGCTATGAATACAACCAGGACAACATCTCATATCCTCTGATGATAACTTACTGCTATTATATGGAAAAAGACAGCCTCAACGCCAAAAAATTCAGCGACAGCGTACTGAGAAAGCTTGACCGCACGTCGATCGAATATGCAATGCTCAGGGTCTATCATGATTTGGCAGGCGAAATGCCTCTTCCACAGAAAATCTCCACAATCACAAGCTCCACAAAAAAGAGCAAAATGTATTTCTATCTTGGCCTTCTTTATGATATGATAGGCGGCAAAGAGGCTTCCAACAAATACTTTACGGAAATAGTGAACCTCAACAGCCCGCAGTTCTTTGAATACAGAATTGCCGAGTGGAAGATGGGAGATTTAAGCAATGGCATCAAATGATGAGATGACAAGCAGCGGAACCGAAAATACAGGTGATTCAGTAGATACAGAAAAAAAAGCGGATTCTGTACCGCAGACACAAAAAAGACTTTCCCTTAACGGACGTGAAATCGTTTTGATTGGAACGGCTCACGTCTCAGCGGAAAGCATAACGGAAGTAACCGCATCCATTGAAAACGAAAAGCCCGACACAGTGGCCATAGAACTTGATCAAAAACGCCTTGCATCGCTTGAAGACCCGGAATCATGGCGCAAGATGGACATCATAAAAGTCCTGAAAAAAAAGCAGGGATTTTTGATGCTTGCGAACATAGTCCTTGCCGGATACCAAAAACGCATGGGACAAAATGCCGGAGTAAAGCCCGGTGATGAAATGGTAGCGGCAATCAACAAGGCAAAGGAAATGAACATCCCGCAGGTAATGGTTGACCGTGAAATTGCAACGACACTGCGCCGTGCTTGGGCAGCAAATTCGCTCTGGGGAAAATGCAAGCTCCTTTCCGCATTGATTGCAAGCGCATTCTCAAAAGAAGAAACAGATCCAGCCGAAATCGAAAAACTTAAGCAGTCCTCAGAAATGGACAGCATGATGACAGAACTTTCTGAATACATGCCCAAAGTAAAGCAGGTTTTGATCGACGAGCGCGACAGATATCTTGCAAGCCACATCTGGGAATCTTCGGGAAATAAAGTTCTCGCCGTGCTTGGTGCAGGACATCTTCCGGGAGTTGAGGCGCACTTGAACAAGCTTGCATCCGGTGAAGAAAAAAGCGACTGCTCAGACATCGACGTGGTTCCAAAAAAATCCGTTGCAGGAAAAATCATCAGCTGGGCAATACCGGTTTTGATCGTTGCATTGATCGTTCTCGGATTTGTTTTCGGCGGCAAAAAAGTCGGTGCAGACATGATCAAGACATGGATTCTGAACAACTCAATTCTTGCGGCAATCGGAACATTGCTTGCAGGCGGCCATCCGCTGACAATTCTTGCGGCATTCGTTTCAGCACCAATAACATCGCTTTGTCCGGCAGTCGGCGTAGGTCTTGTGGCGGGGCTTGTCCAGGCGTTCGTCGGCAAACCCAAAGTTGAGGACATCGAAAGATTGCAGACGGATTCAAATTCGTTCAAGGGCTTCTATAAAAACAGGATCCTTAAAGTCCTTCTGGTATTTTTCCTTTCGTCACTCGGAAGCGCAATCGGAACGTTCACGGCAGGAACAACCCTTGTAATCAGCATAAAAAATTTCTTCAGCAAGATTGTGGATTTCTTCAAAAATCTTTTCAATAAATAGCGTCATAAATCAGGAAGGCTCACATGAAAAACTTGCATAAAACATTACTTTGCATCCCGTTGCTTTTTTTGTTTTCATGCAAGTGGGTTCCGTCAAAAGATTACTCATCGGTGCTCAATAAAACTTCTTACCAAACTTTTGAAAGCCTTGACGAGCCTCTCCTGCTTTCTTTCAGGATGTCCCCTGTTTTTTATTGGAACGGAATGCAAAACAACCACACCACACGCTCCTATGGTTCGGTCTACGTGATTTATGACTGGGAAAACGCTCGCGTCCATGACTTTGTTTATTCAAAGGGAAGTTCGTCAGGCTACGGAAGCGAATTTCTTTTGCAGACAAATGACGGAACGAAAACCAAGTGGTACGGCGCGGAATCTTCTGATTATCTTTACAGCATCAGCGCGGACAAAACCGGGCTTACAGAAATATTTGACGGCACATATTCATGCAGCCAAAAAATTTCGGAAACAAACGGAAGACCGCAGGCAGTCATCTTGCGTACTGACGAAAGCGGAAAATCAATCTATGCGTTTGACTCGCGGACTGACAAATCAAATCTTCTGGCTTCTGGAAATTATTCTGATTACAGGAAAGCCTATGCGGACGGAACCGGTAACTACTGGATGATACGCCGCACCGAAAAAGATGAAAATAAAAAAAGTTTTTTCAATCTTCATAAAATCGACATGAGCCAAAATAAAATATGCCCGTCGGTAAAATCTTTCAAACAGATTCCCGATGACGCGGTCTATGACACATACAACGGATGGCCAGAACATTTCAGTTACGAAATCATTTATGCTGATTCAAACCATGTCCTGCTTTCAAAGACCGTTTACAAACTGATGCCCGTCGGCTCGGACGGTTTTGTGAATCAGATTCCATGTGAAGAAAAAATAGTTTCGCTGAATCTTTCAGGCATGACGGAAAATGAAACCGCATATCCAGACGCAGGCATCGATGACAGGCATTATTATGAAACAAACTTTGCTTTCAAAATAGGCGGGACACATTATCTTTTTGCAAGAATCCAGGGCGAAAACAAACTCCATGCATTTTCATACGACGCATCTACCCATGCGCTTACCTTGCTTGATGATTTTCCAAAAGAAATGCATTCGGCGGCACTCAGGAATTCCAGAATCTATTTTGCTTCGGAAAAAATCGAAAGCGGAAACCCGGACAATCATTATATGACGCTCACTTATTTTGATGCAGGCACCCAAAGATTTGCCGGAGAAACAACCCTCAGCTTCGATGCCGTAACCGGACTGGTCGATTAAGGAGTGTCTGTTATGAAAATGATTTCAAAAAAATTATGCGTTTTTCTTTCTTTTGTTTTTTTATGCGCAATGGCCCATGCATCAATAGTTTTTCAAGCTGATGCAGGTTTTCCGGGAGCATGCGGACTTAGATACGAAGATTGTTTTGAAACAAGAAATCCAGTAAAGACATCTCTTGGCTTCGGACTTGGAGACATTTCATTTTCCGCAGCATGGGAATTCAATTCGCACGATGGAGAGAGGCTGCATTTTTTCACAGGCGTGGACGTGGGGTATTTTTGCTGCGCACATCCGGTCACACTGACTTTCGGAACCATGTTCCAGTTGTTCCGGACAGAGCTTTTTTCTTTTGAACTCTCCGGCTCCTTGAAAGCAGGCCCAAGCTTCGGTTGGTGGGGAAG
>JAFOTA010000178.1 GCA_017421145.1 Treponema sp. | reverse complement strand
TGCTGAACCAATGTTGTAGGACTCGACATGCCTTTGCTGACAAAAGATGCCGTTTCGCACATCAGTTTAAAATGATGCTGGTTCCCTGAAAAATTTTGTTTGGCGGGGATTGATTTGTATTAATTTTTTTCTTTGTGTTATCTGAAAAACAGGTTATAATATACATATTATGCACTTAAAAAAGTTTTTTCCTATTTTCATTTTTTTGATTCCGGCCTTATTCTTTTCATGCGCAAGTACAAAAAAGAACCCGGAAGATCTCTTGTGCAAGTTTACTCTGTCCGTGCTGACCGACGGGGATCCTTATGACGGTCCTGAAAGGCACTTTATGCTCAGGGATGCAGACGGAGGCTATTCGGTAGAAATCACCGAGGAGGGTGAAGAGATTGTCACCGGTGAATTCCCTCTTCAGCTTGCCGTGGAATATGACGAGGACGGCGAAAAGCTTTCTGACAGGACGGATTTGTATTCAGCCCTGCTTGAAGAAGGAAAGTACAGGCTTTTTGAAAATGAAAGGGATCTCAACGTAATAGTGTTCGTCTCAAAAGAAAAGGCCTCCGCTGTTTTTGCCGAATGCAGCTCAATCGATGCGGCCGCAAAAATACTCAGGGAAACCAATGCTCCTTCCGCACTTGGAGTAATCGTCAAGGAAAGGACGTATCAGACATTGGGATACGACAACCTTCTCCAGAGAGCGCTCGCTTCATGCAAGAATCCTGTGAGCATGGACATGACCGGATGCATCAATACTTCCGTGGGATACAGGGCTTTTTACGGATGCCCGTGCCTTTGTTCCATACTGCTTCCTGAATCGTCGGGGGCTTTCGGAAAGGATTCCTTCTATGGATGCACCTCACTTGAGCATGTCAACGTACCTGGAAGGCTTTCTTCGATCGAGGGAGGCGCGTTCACCGGATGCACTTCATTGAAGGAAATAGACGTTTCTGAAAAAAACAAAAAATATTCAGGAAAAGACGGATATATAATCGACACTGCTGCCAGAACCCTTGTTGCATGGCCGGGAGCGTCAGGAAGCATATCTGTGCCGGAAAACGTGGACGTGCTGCATGAATACTGCTTTGCCGGATGCACTTCGCTTGATTCCGTGGATCTTTCCGGAACCATGGAAATACAGAAGAACGCCTTTTTGGAATGCAGGTCGCTTGAAGAAATCAACATACCGCTCAACCTGATGATTATAGAAACCGGTGCTTTCGAGGGATGCGTTTCTTTGTCGCGCATAAACATAGAGCAGGGTAACGCGTCCTATAAATCAAACGGGGGCATACTTCTTGCTTCGGACAACCGCAGGCTTCTTGCATGGCCTTCTGCACAGGGAAACGTAAAGGTACCTGAAGGCATAACCAGGATCGATGACAATGCTTTCCAGAATCAGAAAGGGCTCAAATCCATAACCATGTCATCTACTGTAAAGGAAATAGGAAGCCAGGCTTTTACCTCATGCCCTGACCTGGTGTCCGTGAGCATGCCGGCCGTGGTAAGCATAGAGGCGTATGCATTTTCAAAGTGCGCGTCCCTTTCAGACGTTTCGATCCCTGAATCTACCAGGAGGTGCGACGGTTCTGCATTTTCAGGCTGCATTTCGCTCAACAAGATTTCTATATCATCTGCCAATGCCCAGTACAAGGCGGTTGACGGAGCCATATATTCTGCCGACGGAAAGACTTTGGTCGAGTGGCCTGCTGCAAAAGGCAATGTGACGGTTCCTGAAAACGTGGAATCAATAGGAACTTTTGCGTTCAACGGATGCTCTGAATTGAAATCGGTGACCATGACTTCGGTGGTGAACGTGGGGCATCATGCATTCGACTCATGCAAATCTCTTGAATCGGTTGATTTCGGAAATGCCGTGACCGTCATAGGCTCCCATGCATTCAGCAACTGCCTTTCAATAAAGGACTTGTATATTCCTGGATCCGTGGAGACGGTAAAAAACTATGCGTTCTGGTTCTGGGGTAAAGATCAGACGATCAGGTGCCAGGCAAGCTACAAGCCGGCCGGATGGGATTTTGCGTGGAATGCGGACAGTGAAGCGTCCCTTGTCTGGGGAGTGCAGGAAAAATAAAAAAAGGGCTGCCTAAAAAGCTTGTGCACAGTGCATGCTTTTCAGACACGCCCGTTTTGGTTTAGTACCAGATTGCGCTCTGGTCTTCCCAGTCGATCAGTTCTTCCTGCTTGAAGAAAAGGTTGATTTCCCTTGCTGCACTTTCGTCGCTGTCGCTTGCATGGATGATGTTGTGGGAAGTGTGTGAGCAGAAATCTCCGCGGATCGTTCCAGGCATCGCATCTGCAGGATTCGTCGCTCCCGTCATCTTGCGTACCAGAGGAACACAGTCGTCTCCCTGCCATACCATTGCCACTACCGGACCGCTTGTGATGTAGTCAACCAGCGGGTCGTAGAATGCCTTTCCCTTGTGTTCTGCATAGTGCTCTGCAGCAAGTTCCGGGGAAATGTTCATCAGTTTAAGGCCGACAAGTTTCAGTCCTTTCTTCTCGAGGCGGCTGATTACCTCTCCAACGAGCCTGCGGTTCAATACACCAGGCTTCAGCATTGCAAAACATCTTGTACTCATGGGAAGCACTTTACCATAGATTTTTTTTTCGTGTCAATGGACTCTTTGGTGTTTGTTTCCATTTCTCTTCCTTAATAAATGACCGTTCGATTACCTCATGTGGGAACCTCTAAAAAGTCATTGAAAATGATTTTTAGGGATGCCAATATAACCTTAAATTATTTTTTAATTTTGTGGAAAAAAATCGGAACAGATGATATAATGAAAGGAAATGGGGCTGTTTAAAAAGTTGAAGTATTTTAATGAAGTGCTTTGACTTTTTGGGCAGTCCCATTGCCTATTTTTTCAAGTTTGCCTTGAAAAAAACGTTTTTTTCGAGGTTTCAATTTAAAAAGTCCGTTCGGAGAGTGTTTGCAAAAGGAGAATTTTACTAGCTCAGGAGCTTTTATGAACAGCATAAAATTCAAGCTTATAGCTGCAACCAGCGCAATGATTCTTGCAGTGGTGCTTATAATTTCGATTCCGATTCTTGGAAACGAGATTTCCGGGGTAAAGGCTAATGTCGGCCTTCTTTCAAACGCCAACATGGAGACTGCATCGGTTTCCGTTTCGGCATTCCTTGAAAAACCAATCCGCATGGTCGAGGATATCGCCTATCATGTCATGAACGCGGATCTGGAACTGAAAAAGCTTCAGGACGATTTCCAGACCCTCATAAACGACGAGCCTTCGATCCTTGCGCTTTATTATGCCGATGAAATCCAGATGGCTGAGGGCGGAAAGTTCTATTACAGCGGCGGATGGACACCGGATTCTTCCTATGACAAGTATTCGAGAAAATGGTTCACCGACGGACGTGACATAAACGGAATCTTCCTGACCGAACCTTACATGGACATTCCCACCCAGTCCCTTGTCACCTCAATCTGCATGGGAGTGCATCATGCGGACGGATCTTTTGCAGGTACGGTAGGCGTGGACATAAAGCTTTCCGTCTTGAACGAAATGGTCAGGGAGATAAAGCTTTCCGAGCGCGGCCAGTCGTTTTTGGTCGATTCGGACGGAAAATACCTTACGAATGATGATTTCGACAAAGTCCTTAATGCAAATTTCTTTGACGAGCACAAGGACCTTTCAAAATACAGGAAGAGCTTCAGCACCAAGGTTTTTGTAGATACCGATGCAGCCGGAGGATATTACATCGCAGGAAAGGTAGTGAGCGAGGATGCCGGATGGATTCTGGTGACTTTCGGAGAGAGGAGCGAGATTTTTGAGCAGATGACTAAAAACATCACGCTTGTCGTAGTGCTTTCGATAGTCGTACTGATCGTTTCGGTCATCATATCCATTTTCATTTCGTCAAAGATAGTAAAACCCATAAAATCCGTTGACAGTGCGGTTAACGGAATTGCGGAGGGAAATGCAGATTTGACAAGGCGGCTTGAATCCACTTCAAAGGATGAGGTGGGAAATCTGGTCGGAGGATTCAACAAATTCATGGAAAAGCTCCAGAAGATCGTTGGCGACGTAAAGAATTCAAAGGACGAGCTTTCCAACGTCAAGATAGATTTGAGCGAAAGCATAGGCAGTGCGGCAAGTTCAATCACCGAAATCCTTGCGAACATCAACAGCATGGGAACCCAGATTGAGCAGCAGTTCAATTCGGTCAATCAGACTTCTGCTGCGGTCACAGAGATTGCGGAGAACATCAACAGCCTTGAGCGCATGATAGACAACCAGTCCGACGGCGTTTCCCAGGCATCGGTTGCTGTCGAGCAGATGATAGGAAACATTTCGTCGGTGAACGGCAGCGTCGAAAAGATGGCGGAATCTTTTGAAAGCCTTGAGCAGACCGCTACGGAAGGAATC
>JAFOTA010000177.1 GCA_017421145.1 Treponema sp. | reverse complement strand
TCGCATACCGCATACCGCATACCGCATACCGCATACCGCATACCGCATACCGCATACCGCATACCGCATAAAAACTGCTTCATTCCGTCAATATTCACCGCATTCATTTTCTTTTCTTCATGTGAATTACCTACTTGGAATCAGCCGGTCCGTGCCTGGTTCGAGGAATACACCAATACAGCTGCCATCGGAAATTATGAAATCATAAACGCGCCTTATACAGACGGCAGTGGAAAAATCACCATAAATTCATACGAGGACCGTACAATAAAATATTACATGAGGAATCCGCAGAAATACAATCTGATTTTGAGCTGCATATTCGATGACGAATCCATATCGGATTTCAATACCAGTGAATGCCTTAAACAAACAGCATCCGATGAAATAACGCTGGTTTTCACGGAAGATTTTCTAAAAAAACATGACTGCGGTGACAATATAGGACACAAAATAACATTAAAGGAACAAAAAAGTGGAAGAGATTTCAAACCTTTCCACATGGATCTGAACTGCAACTCGGCGCCTCCGGCTGTAAAGGGGCAGAGCGTCCAATCAGCAGGCGGAAAATACGTAGTATGCTTCTACATTCCCGATGCTGATCTTGAAAGCGAAAGGCACGGCAGAAACACGCATACTTTATATATAGACGGAACGAGCATTGCCTCCGGCACAACTGCGGAAATCATATCAGCATCTTCTGCACGCCCGGCAGGACTATCACCAGTTGGAAACGGAGGAACTTTCTTAGAAACGCCGCCCGATGGATGCACCGCTTTCTATTTTGAAACCAACATCCCCGTAATGGACAATGATGACCGCTCATGGACAATCCATCTTACAGATGATGCCGGATTTTCTTCGGCTTCAGTAACGGCATACACAAAAGCGCCCCCTGTTTCTGCAGCCCTTACTGGAGAAAGTACAATCACAACGGCTGATACTACAGAACTTGAAATGTCTCTGGAAGATTACAGCGGAAACGTAACCTGCACTTGGAAAAGCGAAGATGAAAGCATCGCCACAGTGACCGCTGATTCATCTAACAGTTCAAAGGCAACGGTGAATCCTATTGCAGGCGGAATCACAACGATAACCGTACAGGCAGAACTTGCAGACGGACGCATGATAACAAAATCAATGGAAATCCATGTGCTGAGCCTTTCACTTGAATGTCCTTCAGACCTTTTAAAAGGACAGGCTGCGCGGCAAATGACGGTAACGGCACTCGGCTTCCCGGACGGCACTCCTGAGTATACATGGAATACAGATACATCGGTTGCGGTAATAAACGAAGGAGAAAATACAATAACTGGATCCGGAAAAGGAAAGGCAGACATTACTGTAAGTGCAAGCTACGGCGGAAAGACAGTAAGCGCAACAAAACAGGTGACAGTGCATGCATTGAAACTTACCGGCGATAGCGAAGTCTTCGAAAACAAGACTCTTACACTTACGGCTGCACTGGATTCTCCTTCCGGCGCAACGGCTCCAACAGTAAACTGGGAATGGGGCTCAAATAACACAAGCATTGCCTCTGTCAGCAATGGAACGGTCACGCCTGTCAGCGGAAAAAACGGCAGCGTGACAATAACCGCAACCGCAAAACTGAACGGCTCATCAGCATCGCTTACAAAAACAATATCCGTTTACAATCTTGTTGTACCAAGCACTATATATATAGAAAAGGGAAAAAGTGAATCAGTCACAGCGGCAATAGAAAGCGTTGTAACAGGAAGTTCCACCTCAATACGCGTCACAAACGGCAATTCTTACGTGGAAAAGACTCAGACCGGTGAATTGAAGGGTAAAGCTGTAGGAACAACGACAATTACAGCAACAGGAACCCTTCCGTCAGGAAACCAAACAACGAAAAACATAACCGTTGTTGTCGTTGAACTTACCCTGAGCGGAGACATATTCTACAAAGCCGGAAGCTCTACAACCGGAACCGTAACGGCAGAACTTTCCGGCTATACAGGTCCCGTTAGCTATACGTGGGCAACAAACGATCCATATAAAAGATCTATAGAACTGCAAGGTTCAGAAGAAAAATCACGAACCGTAGTCCCGAAAAATTCAGCCGGTAGTAAGAAAATTACCGTAACAGCAGAATTTCAGGGAAATAATATAAAAAAAGTTATCACAGTTTACGTGTGCAAGGTGAGCATAAAGAACGCGCTGCAAACGGAGTACATCGTAGGTGAAACAAATCAGACGCTGGAAATAGAGTATATGGGATTTCCAGACGACGCGACACCCGTAGTTTCATGGAATTCAAGCAAACCGGGCATCGCAACGGTAACAAAGAAGACGGACGATAACGGAAATCTGAACATACTGGCTCAGGGAACATCAGCGCTTACTGCAACGGTAACATACACAGGTACGTCAGGTACTTATACGCTTACATCAGATGTCATGAACATCAACGCATATACGATTACATGGGTAGAAGAAGACGGAAGAGATCTCAGCGAATTCATCGGCAGGCATTTAGACTGTTCTCACAGTACAGACTGGAAAACAAAAATAAAACTGACACCGAGCAGGTCATTCGGCTTCAGCAGCCCGGCATGGAATGAAAACCAAGCAAGTGCAGCCTGCATAGTTAATTTTTCAGGCATTGACAGCGAAGGATGGATGAGCGCTAGATTCTGGAGACAAAACCTTGGAAACAACAGTATATATATAGTCCTTGACATATATGACAAGGATGGATACGTCATACAGGACGCAAGAAGAGAGTTCTTCCTTTGCAACATAACATATCAGGACCCTTGAAAAAAAATTGTAAATTTTTGCAAATCGCTATTGACTAAAAATGTCGTCTGATATATTATATAAACACTTGTTGCGGAATTAGCTCAGTTGGTTAGAGCACCAGCATGACACGCTGGGGGTCACTAGTTCGACTCTAGTATTCCGCATCATCTGGAGAATTAGCTCAGCTGGGAGAGCACCTGGTTTACACCCAGGTTGTCGGCGGTTCGATCCCGTCATTCTCCACTTCAAATTCGGGACGTAGCGCAGCTGGTAGCGCATCTGGTTTGGGACCAGAGGGTCGCTGGTTCGAATCCAGTCATCCCGACGATCAAGAGGAACTGCTTAATGCAGTTCCTTTTTTTATGCCCGCCGCATCCAGATTTTTACAAACCAGATACGGCTTTATGATTATGCTTTCGTGATTTTCCAGACGCGGTGAATCTTTGCGTTCCTGTAATCTTCCGGGATTGTTTTTTCAGTTATCTCAGCGGCATTATACAGGGGAGTTCCGTCAGATGCTTTAGGAAGCAGATCGTCGGAAAAAGAAAGCCGCCTGCTGTTTGTGCTGAAATAGAGTATGCCGCGGCAGGTGAGTATGCCCAGGCATTTTGAGACAAGAACGCTCCAGTCCCTGTTTATGTCAAGCGTGGAATCTGTTTTCTTTGAATTGCTGAAAGTAGGCGGGTCAAGTATTATGATGTCATACCTGTTGCTTCCGTCCTCATTTACAGGCTCCTCGTTCTTCTGGT
This sequence comes from Treponema sp., assembly GCA_017421145.1. The sequence goes on along the minus strand of JAFOTA010000177.1, from coordinate 3,946 downwards.
TCAAAAATCCGACCGCATCCTGCCTTGTGAAAACATATTTTTTTTCATCGGAAAAATCGTTCAGGAGCATGTTCTTTTTTGCCCAGTCGATGTATGTATTGCTCAAATCAACGCTTTCCACACGCCTTGCACGTCCTTCAGCGGCATATACGGAGAAACTACCGGTGTAGCAGAAAAGGTTGAGCACCGATTTTTTGTCGCATGAAGCCCGTACCATATCCCTGAGCGGCCTGTGGTCGAAAAAAAGCCCCGTATCGATATACTCGGAGAGGTTCACGTGGAAAATCTGCCCCTGTTCGAATACAAGACCGCATATTTTTTCTACGGATTCTATTTTTTCATACTGGCCGTTTCTTCCGCTTTCGGTACCGGACTGTTTTTTCCTTGTCTTGGTTATGACATGCGACTTGCCAATCCCCAGAACGGAACATGCGGCTGAAGTCATGGCATCAAGCCAGATTTTTTCATCTTCATCGCTTTTTTCGTAAGGCCTTTCATAAAGATATACATGAAGATATGTCCTTGAAAGCTCATCCGAAAGAACCTGGGCTGCATTTTTGTCATTCCGGCTGATTGCGGCGTTCTGCTCGTTGAAAAAAAGGATTGCAGAAAGCTTGTCGTTCACGTCATCCGGGAGAAATGAATACAAGTCACAGGCAAGCGGTATTTCCGGGATGTCCCTGTCATAGAGCCTGTAGCTGGAAACACGGTTTTTCCTTGCCCATTTTCTGAGATACTTGTACTGCTTTGAAAGCCTGTTCATGAACAATTCAGACTGACGCGCAATTTTTTCAGGAGAATCAGGTGAATGACGCTTTTCTATGTCTCTGCCCATTCTATCAGCCCAACGTGAAACTGGTCTTCATGAATTTTTCAAGGCTGTTTTCCCATGTAGGAACTTTCATCTTGAGCCCGGAATAGATTTTGCTTGAATCAAGGACTGTGTATCTCGGAAGATATTTTTCTGATTCAATCTCATAAGAAGGAAGAGGATCAAGCTTGCATGTTGAGTTTATTTTCTTGTATTTTTTAGCAAGCTCCAGGATTTTCTTTGCAAAATCAAACTTGGAAACTGCACCCTGGGGCGTATAATTGTAAAGGCCGTAGGGCAATGCGGAATTTTTTCCGAAAAGGCTCGTTGCATTCTGTGAAGTCTCAATGATCTTAAGTATGACCGATGCGAAATCTTCAGCAGAAGTAGGGGTTCCTGCCATGTCGTTGGCCACCTGTACAGAATCTTTTGAAAGCGCAGCCTGGATTACAGATTTTACGAAATTGTCGCCTGATGACCCGTAAAGCCATGATGTCCTGAGGATATAATACTGGGTCATTTCCTTTTGTATTGCATTCTCACCGTCAAGCTTGGTGTTTCCGTAAACACTTCCAGGAAGCTTGGGAGCATCTTCCCTGTAAGGCGCACTTGATTTTCCGTCATAGACTGAGCTTGTAGAAATATGGATCAGCTTTGCACCGATTTTTCTTGTTGTACGGGCCACGTTCAGCGCACCGTCATTATTCACGGCAGCAGCCAGCTCAGGATTTTCTTCCGCCGCCTTTATGTCTGTGAATGCCGCACAGTTTACGACGCACGTGATTTTTCCCGGAACGATCTTTTTGGATGTCGTATAGCCTGTCCTGTTCGCCGCCTGATCATGCGACTGGGCAAAAGCCTCCAGCTCCTCCGGTTTAGTTATATCTACTTCGCGGTCGCTTCCCACCCAAGGAATATTTTTCTGCGTAAACAGCCTGCCAAGTTCAGACCCCAACATTCCGTTGCAACCAATAAGCCAAATCATAAAATACCTCGTTATTTTTCGATGCATATATTATAAAAGTCTTGGCAATGTTAATCAACAGGTGATTTTCCAAACGTTCCCAAGACCTGAAAAATGTGATACAATGGATACATGCTAGCTGTTTTTCCAGGGTCATTCGATCCGCCTACATTCGGTCACCTCAATATAATAGAGCGGTGCAGCCGTCTTTTTGATGAGATCGACGTGGTTATTTCCGTAAATCCGGATAAAAAATATCTCTTCACCGACAAAGAGCGCTACGACATGCTCCGGGAGATTACGTCAGTGTACAAAAACGTCTCGGTGCATATCTGCAAGACCCTTATAAGCGACTACTGCGCAAAAGCCGGTGCTAAAGTGCTTTTGAGGGGAATCCGCAACACCAACGATTTTTCCTATGAATTCGACCTTTCGCTCATAAACCGGTCACTTAACCAGAACGTTGAGACGCTTTTCGTACCGACCGAACAGAGATATTTTCTCATACGCTCAAGCTCCATAAAAGAGCTGGCAAGATACGGGGGCGACATAAGCGCAATGGTTCCGCCGGTAGTGGAAAAGGCAATAAAAGAGAAATACAGGGAAAATTCCTAGAACTGTACTTTGTTTGAAAGCTCCATGCGTGAAGCTTCCTCGGTGATGAAATTCTTGTATTTGTCGTAGTCAATCTTGAATTCGACGATCGGGGAATCAGTGTCGGACTGTGCCCTCAAAAGAGCCTGCTCGGACTCGTTTGCAAGCCTTGAGCCGGAAATCAGCCTGAGCGCACGGTTTGCTATGCCGATTGAAACTATGTAATACTCATATCTTTTGGCAAGCTCCGCAATTATGTCGGTGTGAAGGTTTTCGGCCTTCTGGAGAACCTGTTTTCTGCTGAGTCCCTGCAATATGGCAGTGCAGCCTGAATCCTTGTACTCGAAAATCATGTCGCGGAATTTGAATGCGTCCTGAATCAAGGCACATACGGTCTGACCGGCATCGGAACTCCAGTCAAGCTTCGGAATGGATATCGTAAGGAGCGCAATGTCCTGATCTGAAGAAGCAGCCCTCATAAGCTCAGAATCAAGGCGCGGAATCATGTATTCTTCCCAGCAGAATCCGGTTATTGATGAAAAAAGTCCTTCGGGAACCGGTCTTTTCTTAGGTGCATCTTCTTTTTTTTCTTCCTGTTTTTTTACGCTTTCAAGAGGCGGAAGGGGCTTCAATACCATTTTTTCAGGCGGAAGAACCCTGTCAGGATTTGAAGAAAGAGTGAGGGCAGTTTCATTGCTTGGAATCAAATCTTTCGTAAGCGCCTGATATTCTTCCTGCGTGATGTTGCTTGTAATCTGGAACGGAGTTACGCCCATGTCACCATCGTCACTTTCATCCGGGGAATCTTTTTCCTGATCTGCGGCAGAATCTGTTTCAGGTTCCTGCTTAGGCTCGTTTCCTTCCAGAAAATTCTTTTCATCCTCATTCTCGAAGATTTCCTGATCCAAACCGGCAGAATCATCCGGGGGATTCACGCTGTCAAGGTTGTCCGGCCAATCAGGTTCCTGGAACGGTTCTTCCATACTTTCATTTTCAGGTGCACTTTTATCGTCATCAGGATCAGGGTTTGTTTCCGGAGGTTCTTTTTTCGGACGGTCGGAAATAAAAGAAAGAATCAGATATACCACGCAGCACAAAGTTGCGAAAAGTATGACGGCAAAGGCCATCAAGCCCTTGTTTTTTATTGAATTCGGCTTCAGAAGGTAGATTGCGGCGGTAAGGGTGACCACAGATCCGTCGGATGCACGCAGATCGGTGCTTTTCGTTGTCATGAGGGCAGACATGTGTCCATTTGTGCCGGAAACTGCCTTTGGATATGAAAGTATCAGCTCCCCGTCCTGAACAAGCTGCAATCCGGAAAAATCAGATACGGTTCCAACAGACCGCAGGAAAGTCTGGACAAAAGCTTCCGACCTAGGGCTATTAATCTTCAGGTTCGCGCTTGTTTCCCTTACAAGCTCTGAAAAACGGAATTCAGCCTTGGAAGGTGCGCTTCTATACTCAGTGAAAAGCGAGAGACCGTAGGACAGAACTGTAATTATATATATAGCCAGAATAGCTGCGCCGAAGAAAAAACCCTTTTTATTTTTCATATAGTACAGTATACCTTCTTAATT
>JAFOTA010000027.1 GCA_017421145.1 Treponema sp. | reverse complement strand
TGTAGTTCAGCACATGGAGATGGATCATTCGGCAAACATAAAGCTTTTTGCTGATTCATACCCGGATGCAAAAATCGTCGCTTCGAAAATGGCTTTTACTATCATGAAAAATCTTTTCGGAACGGATTTCCCGGAAAGACAGATTGCCGTAAAGGAAGGGTCTGTTCTTGAGCTTGGCGGTTCGGAAGGAGAACATGCACTGCGCTTTATTGCGGCACCGAACGTGCATTGGCCTGAAGTGGTTATGACTTATGATGAAAAAGAAAAGGTCCTTTTTTCTGCCGATGCATTCGGAAAATTCGGAGCCTTAAGTTTTGATGACCCGGAAGGATGGGCATGTGAAGCAAGGCGCTATTATTTCGGAATCGTAGGTAAATTCGGTGACAGCGTGCAGGCTCTTTTAAAAAAGGCATCCGCTCTCGACATACAGAAAATCTGTCCGCTTCATGGACCTGTGCTTGATGAAAACATAAAATATTACATCGATACATATGACACTTGGTCAAGCTACGGAGTTGAAAGCGAAGGCGTTGCAGTTTTCTATACTTCGGTTTACGGACACACAAAAAAAGCAGCTGAAAAACTTGCGGAAATATTAATTGAAAAAGCTTGTCCGAAAGTCGTCGTAAATGATCTTGCGCGCGAGGATATCTATGAATGTGTGGAAGATGCGTTCCGCTATGGAAAAATCGTTCTTGCAACCACGACATACAACGGCGGAGTATTCCCGAAGATGAAAGAATTCATAGGATTGCTTGAGGAGCGTAATTATCAGAAACGAAAGATTGCGCTCATAGAAAACGGAAGCTGGGCACCTCTTGCAGCAAAAGGCATTGTTTCGCTTTTTGAAGGTGCAAAGGAAATAAGTTTTGCTGAAAACAAAGTCACAATAAAAACTTCCATGACAGATGAAACCGTGGCTGCACTTGAAAAGCTTGCCGCAGAAATAATTTAGGGGGAAAATATTGAAGGAAGCGATCAGACAAAGGTATGATTTAATGATTCAGGATAAGAACGGAAAAGAAATCCATTATCTTGACAAAATCAAATTCGGAAAGCACGAGGGAATAATCCGCTACAACATCGAGCACTGCAATTTTATCATAAGCTGGGATGACGGTTCCACAAGGCAGCTGACTGCTCTTTTTGCAAAAAACATTGAGGTCACCGGTTCCGAATACACTGATTGAGCTTGGTATTTAATTTTTTGGAGGGAAAACAATATGACGAAAATTGAGACAAAAAATGCGCCGTCGGCAATAGGTCCTTATTCACAGGGAATCATAACCGGAAATATCATCTATTCTTCGGGGCAGATTCCGATCAATCCTGAATCTGGAAATATCGAAGCTTCGGACATTGAGGGGCAGACGCATCAGGCTTGCAGGAACATACGTGCATTGCTTGAGGCTTCCGGCTCTGATATGTCCAAGGTTGTCAAGACGACATGCTATTTACAGCGCATAAGTGATTTTGCCGCATTCAATTCTGTTTATGAGCAGTACTTCATTTCCAAGCCTGCACGCTCATGTGTTGAAGTCGGTGCGCTTCCAAAGGGTGCATTGGTGGAAATAGAAGTAGTTGCGGAAAAATCATAGATCGCTTTTGCCCGAAAATCTTTTTGACGGACGGGCTATGAGCGTGAACAAAATCATGAAGATTGAAGTCAGGGCGAGGCTCAATGGATAGACGTACATTATTGTTTCGAAGCTCGGATATGCTTTGAAAACCGTCGATATCCAGATGAGCCTTGTTCCGCAGATTCCTACCACCGACGTTATGGCCGGGACTGATGAAACTCCGAAACCACGCAGATAGCCTGAAAAAACTTCCTGTGCAAAACTGAACATGTATGCAAAGAATATAATCTGAAGCCGTACCGTTCCGATTGAAATTACGTCCTTGTCCTTGTTGAAAATGGAAAGCAGCGGGCCTGAAAAAATCAGTATTATTGTGCAGGTCAATCCTGTGAACAAAAAAGAAAGAAGCAGGGAATTCCTTAGAATCTTCCGGCATCTTTCGTTCTGCCTTGCTCCGAAATTCTGCCCGACGAATGTGGTGCATGACTGACCGAATGAATTCATCATATAGAATGAAAAAATCTCAAGCGTGAACGCCGCTGATGATGCCGCCATGACCGTTGCTCCGAGCTTGTTGATTGCAGATTGGACTACGATGTTCGAAAGCGAAAACACCATGCCCTGCACTCCTGAAGGGATTCCGATCTTAAGCATCTTTGAAAGAACGTCGCCGCTTATCCTGAGCTTTTTGATTTTTACTTTTATTTCATCATCAGTCTTCAAAAGGAACACGAAAAGCATTATGGAGCTGATTGCGTTTGAAATGACGGTGGCCCATGCAACTCCGTCAACGGTCATTTTGAACACCATCACAAAAAGCAGGTTTAGACCTACGTTTATTATTCCTGAAATGACAAGAGCCAGAAGCGGAAGTTTTGTGTTTCCCCTGCTCCTGAAAATGGCCGACTCAAAATTGTACAAAAAGATTACTGGAAGACCAAGTATATATATGCGGAGGTAAAGCAAAGCCATGTCATGCACGTCGTCGGGAACTTTCATTATGCTTACTATCGGTTTTGAAAGAAGCTCACCGATCACCGAAATCAGTATGCCTCCGAGGATTGAAATCAAAATCGAAGTGTGCACTGTTTTTTCAATGCGCTCACGGTTGTTCTGTCCGCTTGCGTGTGCGATTACGACGTTTGCACCGAGCGATATTCCTACGAAAAGATTTACCAGAAGACCGATTACCGGACTGTTCGAGCCTACTGCCGCCATAGCTTCTTTTCCTGCCAGCTGTCCGACAACCGCAATGTCAGCCGCATTGAAAATCTGCTGAAGGATTCCCGTGAATGCAAGCGGAAGCGCATATCTGATTATGTTCGGAATCAGCTTTCCGTTGAGCATGTCTATGTTCTGATTTTTGCTTTGAACCAATTTTTCCATATTGAAAAGTACTATATAAGAAAAAAGAAAAAAAATCAAAGAAAATCGGAGATAGAAAATATTGCCTTATATTTTTGTCCGTTATATAATGAAAGTTGTTGGATGAAGTTGGATGAAAATGAAGAGAATATTTACGCTGATGATTTTAGTTCTGTTGACCTCGGCTGCCGTATCTGCACAAAGCACCACGGAATACAAAGTGAGGAATGCACTGATCGGTTTTGGTAC
>JAFOTA010000026.1 GCA_017421145.1 Treponema sp. | reverse complement strand
GATCGAACTCTCCATGATTTATCCTTTTGGCCCGTAGGCCAGAAGATTCATTCCTGTGCATGTCCGCCGCGCCGCGGGCCTCCCCGCGGCGCTCGTCGTCTCTTCCTTCCTTCCCTGCGCTGTCAAACATCCGCCGCCTTTTTGCGGCGACAAAATCTAATATATCACCCCGCGCCCCCGTTGTCAACAGGGACAACCGAATTTTTCATGTTTTTTTATTTTTTTTCTACACAGCCGCTCGTTACCGACTTACACACATACTCCCAAAACGGCATGTCATAAAATTTCCCATAATGATGAATCAATCCATAATATCAAGCATACCGAGGTATGTTCCTACAAGCGCGGCAACTTGCATGACCGATGCTGTCCTTGGATCATCTTCCTGTATATACAGGCTGTATTTTCCGTCAACAATCTGCGCAACCACATTTCCGGCGGAATCCATAATCTGTATGACCTGCCCCTTCATTTTTATCAGATCACGCGTAGAGCTTTTTGGCGTGTGTTTTTCCACCAAAGATGCGTTTGCCGAATCTGCACCGAAAGCGACGTAATTTTTATCCTGCGTTATATAAACTTCATATTTTTCACTTCCATCCGTTGCCGTAAAAATCTTAAGCGGAACCTTCGCAGTTTTATTTCCGTACTCCAAATGCGATGTCATGGAAACAGTGCCGCAATCCATATACTGGATGATAAAATTATATTTTTTGTCGGCCTTTTTTGTCTTGAACGAAATATACGAATACGCCTTCATGTCACGCCATATCATATACCCTTTCCAGACATAATCAGTTTTTTTTGTGTTGGCCATGTTCACGTTGTACATTTCATCTTCTTCATACGGATTTTTTGCACGCTCATACACACCGCCGTAAATTTCGAGAGCAGAGTTTCCCCTTGGCTTTTTGGAATCATTTCCGGTGATCGCTCCGATTATCGTCTGCCTTGGATTTGCATCAAAATCTATGCGGCTTGAAACGACCGGCTTTTCATCGACAGGAACAGCGGTACTTTTCACAGGCTGATTTTCATCAATCTGATAGGAAATACGCACGGTACGGAATGTTGTGCATCCGGTCAAAAACAGAACCGGAACCAAAAAGGAAAGATATTTTGCTTTCATAAAATCTCCTGCTGCGGCAAGCTCAAAAATTAAATTTCCACGCCTTTACATGACAATGCCCCGGAAAATCTTGTTTTCGAGACATCCATGATAAAGAGAACATCGGAAATATAAAAAAGTTTCGGGAAATTACCGGCACACTGAATCCACGAGAGCCTTCAATGCGGGATCCATTTTTACGGCCGACGTTTCAAGATCGTTCTGGATTGTGTAGACTCCGTTTTTGAACACGATCGGGGTGTCGTTTTTATTTGCTTTATAATTTTCGCCGGCTTCACAACTGCCTTCGATAGAATCAATCATTTTCATTTTTTCTGCGCTTCCTGATTTTGCTTGCGTTTCATTTTGTGTGCCTTGAATTTTAGACTGCCTGGCCTGCAGTATTTCAATGGAGCGTCCCATCAGCCCCACATGTCTGACAGATTCGAGAGGTTTTTGCGTGTCTTCATGATTCTGCGTGTCATCCATAATCTACTCACAATCCCGCGTTCAAAAACCTGGGTTTCCGAACAGTCCTGCCGTTTACCGCCCGCTGCCGTTTTCTTTCCAAGAGCCGTTGTCATCGTCGTCCAAATCATCAAAACGAGGAGTTCCGATTTCATCATTCTCAAGGAAATAGTTCTGCCATGTGGAATCCTGTTTTTTCCGGGCTTCCATCTGGGCAAGCTGAGCTTCTTCTTCCGGACTGATTTCTTCCAAATCATAAGAAACGGATGAATCGGAAAGATTTTCCTCATCAGCAAGAGGGTCATCGAAACCTCCCACCTCAGGGACATCCAGATCTTCGCCATCATCATCGACTTCCACAAGCTCCTCAAGCCCGTCATCCTCTATATCATCGGACAGCGGACCTTCAGTCTTCACACCGCCGTCAACGACTTCTTCCAAATCACCGGCAGGTTCTGCGTCATCAAGTTCAGCCAATTCCTCAAGCCCTCCTTCATCAACAGCCTCAAGGCCTTCAGCTTCTTCAATCTCCTCAAGTTCCTCAACTTCTTCAACGACGACAGGGAAATCTCCGGAAGCACTTCCTTTTGCAGAATCATTTTCCCCGTCTATGACAGGTGCGGCCAGATTTTCAAGCGTTGACCTGTATCCTCCGCTGACAAGATGCATGAAATCATTCCAGCTGCGGTCCAAAGCCTCTGAAATTTCCTTGCTGTGCTTTTTCCCGGTTATGCCGAGGCTCTTCACTATCTCAGCATTCACGTCATGCTTACGGAGTGAAATCTCCTTTTCAAGCGACTTCCAGTCATCGGTGTCACGGTGCTCCAGATACTCACGGAAAAGCGCCATCTCGAATTTATGGACGCGCTCACGGATTATCACGGAATCATCATGGCGGAAATTGAACAATATGAAGATTATAAGGAACAAAGTTATGAAAAGGCAGAGCAGCAGAAGCACTTTCTCCGTCTTTGAGAACGAGAATTCCGAATCCCTGCATATCCAGCCGATTTTTCCGTATTTGCAGTTCACCCCCGTCACAAGAACGAGGACATTTTCATCAGTCTGCACTACAGGCTCGGAACCATATCTTTTTGCACCCCAAGTCCTGATCACGGCTTCGGAAAGCATATCCCGCCCGACATTCGGCATGCCGAAAACAAAACCGGAATTGCCCGTTTCCTGGGTGTTCACGTCTGAATCCATCGGCGCGACAACCTTAAGCCTGGTATTCAGAGGCACTATGTTTTCCGCTATGATACGGCTCAAAAAATCATTCGGCTCCACATAGAAAATGAGCGTACCGCGGTAGGCTGTGTATTTGTCGAAATATGGGAGCGAAAAGATTATCCTGTCACGGACGGCATCGAAATAGATTCCAGCACGTTCACTGAGAGACTCTTTTGTACCTGCGTATTCCCCGTTGTCAGAAGTGGAGATGAACTGCACCGGAAGCTCGTTCAAGTCGGAATAATTCCTGTACGAAACAAGCTCTTCTGATTTTGAGAGTATGTCAGAAGCGAAAGTGCTGTAATGTATGTGGTTTCCGTCGCTTTCAACAAGGCGGATTCCTTCAAGACCGCCGTTTTTTTCCATTAATTCGCCCGTCATCTGCTCACGGGTTTCTATATCGGTTACGGTGACGTTTCTTTCTATAAATGTACGCGCACGGTCATCCAATGCATAGGATGCGAAAGATTCGATCATGCCGTCTGCATATGAATCATAAGCCGAGCCTATCGCATCAAGGATTTTCATGATGTTGTTCACGACCCTGGGCTGATAGTAATGCATCTCCACGTACTTGAATCCGCCGAAAACCGCGGCAACCGAGATTATTGAGAATATTATAATTGTCAGCAGCAGACTTAACGCCGTTCTGTGCGAGGCCTTCACATTTATACTCCGTTCGGGTTAACCGGAATCCACCGGAAACACCCCTACCCTTAGATGTTCGGCAGATTGAGTCCTGGACATAAGGGAACATAGCAAAAGCTTTCTTGGCAAATGTCCTTGAATATTACCATTGTAAGCATTAGAATCGAATCTATATGAAAAAGAGTTTTAAGAGCCTTTTGTCTTGTTTTGAACATGAAATAGTGGATTCTGACGGGGAAACTCCTTTGTCAGCAGATGAAGCGGAAAAACTTGCGTCCTCAGCAGAAATAGAAAGCCTTGTATTCGACAGCAGGGACGTAAAGCCGGGCGCATTGTTCTTTGCACTTCCGGGAACCCACACGACCGGGAACAGATTCATAGCGTCCGCAATAGATTCGGGGGCAAGGGCAATAGTTTTCCAGGATTCATTTTCCGAAGAAGAAAAGTCAAAAATCAGCACGGCGGCAAAAAATGCAGGCGGAAACGTGGTTTTTGCAAAAGTCAAGGATTCTCGCCACGCAATGTCACCGGCAGCATCGGCTTTTTATGACAATCCTTCGTCAAAGCTCGTGGTCTACGGAGTTACAGGTACGGAAGGAAAATCTTCCACAGTGGCTTTTATCTGGCAGCTCCTGAAACTTTCAGGCATCAAGGCAGGTTTCATATCTACGGTCCAATATTCGCTTGGGGGTGACGCAGTTGACAATCCCCAGCACCAGACTACGCCCGAAGCACCCATAGTCCAGAGGCAGCTTTATGAAATGCTCGAAAACAAATGCACTCATGCCGTGGTCGAATCATCATCGCACGGTCTTTCACCAAGGACGAACAGGCTCGGTGACGTTCAATTCGACTGCGGAATCTTCATGAACGTGACTTTGGAGCATCTTGAATTCCACGGAACATACGAGCAGTACAGGGACGACAAGGCAAATCTTTTCCGCGCACTGGACAAATACGGCCATGAAAAAACAATCGGCGGAAAAAAACAGACAGTGCCTTCATTCGGAATCGTAAACCTTGAGGATCCGGCATACTCTTATTTTGCAGGCGCAACAAAAAAGCCGGTCCTGGGATTCACGTCGCTCGGAAAGGCTGGAAGAAATGCAGAAGGAACGGGAAACCAGAATCTACCGGAAATCAACCCGGAAATTCCATACATGGAAGCAAGCGGAATCAGCTCCACGGAAAGCACTCTTTCATTCAACGTCAAATTCATGGACGGAAAGAAAGGCATATCCAATGACATATTTATAGAAGAAAACGCTGAAATAAAATCAAATCTGCCGGGAGCATTCAACGCATACAACATAATGGCGACTCTTCTTGCGGTAAGCGGAACATGCGGAATCAGCATGGAAAAACTAGTGCCGCTCGTTGAAAAAATCACTCCGGTAAAGGGACGCATGACGGAAATCCACGAAGGCCAGCCGTTTGAAGTCATAGTCGATTATGCGCACACACCTTCTTCATTCCAGACGATTTTCCCTCCGGTAAGAAACAGATGCAAGGGCAGGATGATCTGTCTTTTCGGTTCAGGCGGCGAGCGCGATTTGACCAAGCGTCCGCTCCAAGGTGAAATTGCAGCACAGTTCTGCGACACCGTTATTTTGACCGATGAGGATCCGCGTGGTGAAGACAGCATGGCACTCCTTGAGATGATTGCAAAGGGAGCGCGCAAAAACGGAAAGATTGACGGAAAAGATCTTTTTATGATTCCTGACCGTCCCAAAGCAATACGCACGGCATTTTCAATGGCAGGGGAAAATGATATAGTCCTTCTGCTCGGAAAAGCACATGAAAATTCAATCATATACAAAGACCATACGATGAAATACGATGAAATCTCCGAGGCAAAAAAAGCGATTTCGGAGATGGGATTCAAAAAATAGAGGTGAAGGCATGAATATCGTTTTATTATACGGCGGACGTTCAGGAGAACATGACATTTCAATAATCAGCTGTTCTGCTGTCGCACGCATGGTCGGTGAAAACCATTCGGTTTCGCTTGTTTCAATTGACAGGGACGGAAAGTGGTATCTTCAGGACAAATCTGTTCTGGAAAACCTTAAAAAAAATCCTTCGGAAAAGCTTTCCATAAATGCCGATGAAAAAAATCTGGTTTCGGTTATCCCCGGCGGAAAATCAGAAGGAGCATTCGTTGCCGGAGGAAAAAAGATTCCTGCCGACGTCGTTTTCCCGGTTCTTCACGGAACGAACGGAGAAGACGGAACGGTTCAGGGGCTTCTTGAAATGGCGATGGTTCCTTATGTCGGATGCGGAGTGTTTTCTTCTGCCGCCACCATGGACAAAGTTCAGACAAAAATCCTCTGGGAACATGCAGGTCTTCCTGTAGTGCCCTATGTCTGTCTCACACGCGCGGACATAAACGACAGCCGCCGTTATGACGAAATAGTCCAGAATGCGGTAGACACATTGGGATTCCCGCTTTTCGTAAAGCCATGTTCCGCAGGTTCAAGCGACGGGGCATCAAAGGCACTTGACATAAGGGAACTTTCTTTTGCGCTCATAGAAGCATTCAGCTGGGACAACAAGGTCCTCATCGAAAAAGCGATTGACGCACGTGAAGTGGAATGTTCAGTAACCGGAAATTCAGTCACCGCAGACCCTTCCATTCCGGCAACGCTCCTAAGCTCATACGGTCCGGGTGAAATTGTTCCTAAGCATGTTTTCTATGACTACGACGCAAAATACAACGACCCGAACGGTGCGGAGCTTAAGATTCCTGCATCCCTTGACGACGGAAAGCTCAGCTACATCCGCGAGACAGCAAAAAAAGCATACGCCGCAGTAGATGCATCAGGCCTTTCACGCGTGGATTTTTTCATAGACAGAAAATCAGGTGAAATCTACCTGAACGAAATCAACACGATTCCAGGATTCACGAGCATAAGCATGTTCCCGAAAATGTGCGAAAGCGAAGGTCTCGGGTTCACGGCGCTTTTGGACAAGCTTTTTGAAGAAGCCGTATGCAGGTTCAAGGCAAGGGAAACTTTGAGGACGGAACGCTAGGGACGTTTTGTTTCGGGCGTTTATTAAGAAAAAAATAAAATCAGGAGCAGATTTATGGAACCTTATGTTTATCCTCAGGGCTGTGTTTTCAATTCCCTGGAAGATATAGCGGGAAAAAAGATTACGGTCATGGGGCTTGGATTGAACGGCGGAGGAGAAGCCTGCGTAAAATTCTTTTTGAAGCACGGCGCATATGTAACGGTGACAGACATGAAAACTCCTGAGCAGCTTGCCCCCACCCTCAAACGGATTTCGGAAGACGCTGAAATCGACAAGAGCAGGCTCTCATACGTCCTTGGCCGGCACAACATAGAAGATTTTGAAAACGCCGACTGCGTGATAAAAAACCCCGGGGTAAAGATTCAGGGAAACGAATATCTTGCGGCTGCAAAAGCAATAGAAACGGACCTGAGCATTTTCCTGCATTTTACCAAAGCTCCGATAATCGCCGTGACGGGAAGCAAGGGAAAAAGCTCCACTGTAAGCGCAATTGAATTCGGACTTAAAAATGCAGGCTTCAAAACATTCCTGGGCGGAAACATAACCGTAAGCCCGCTCACTTTCCTTCACAAGACAGACGGCATGACTCCGGTAGTGCTGGAACTTTCAAGCTGGCAGCTCGCTGATCTACGCGGACGCAAGGCATTGAAACCGAAGATTGCAATCATAACGAAAATCGTTCCCGACCATCAGAACTGGTACGACGGAATGGATTCATACGTCAACGACAAAAAACTGATTTACGCCGATCAGGATGAAACGGATTTCACCATACTCGACTTTGATCCTGATGATTATCTTACCGAAACGGCATTCCCCAAAAAAGGATGCTCATGCTGGGGCGACCTCTTTGCATCCGAAACAAAAGCACAGGTCATGCGCTACAGCTCGAACGTACTTCCCCTCGATGCATTCGGTGCATATCAGGCAGAAAGCGAAGAAGACGGAATCATCTACGGGTATTCAAGGCTCCCGAAAGAACTGATGAGCAAAGCCGCAAAAGAAAACAAGGCGACCGAAGAAAAGATAATGGGAGAGCTTATGGTTCCCGGCGCACACATGAGGACAAACGTATTGAACGCAGCTCTCGTAATGCGCCTCATGCATGTGTCTCCGGAGCAGACCATGGCAATCGTAGACTCATGGAAAGGAATCGCTCACAGGCTCGAACATTTCAGCGACTGGAAAAATCCTTACAACTCAATCAGGCTTTCTTTCTACAACGATACATGCGCAACGGTTCCTGAAGCTTCTGCAGCAGCAGCCATGTCATTCGATTCCCGCGTGATATTGATTGCAGGAGGCACGGACAAAAACCTTGACTTCACTCCGCTTTATGAACTTATAACGGGAAGAAAAGGAAGGAAATACATCCCTCAGAAACTTTATCTTCTTTCGGGAACTGGCACGGACAAACTGACTGCAATGCTCGACCAAAAGCTCATCAATTACAGCGGCCCTTATGATTCATTGGGTGCGCTTCTCGGAGTGATGAAAACCGATCTGACCAATGACAGGGCGGAAATCAGGTTCGATTATTTCGATTCTTCAAAACCGATACCGGTCGTATTTTCTCCGGGTGCAACTTCGTTCGGAATGTTCGCGAATGAATTCGACAGGGGAAACAAATTCAAAGATTCTGTCACCGAGATGTTCGGCTGATTTTACAGGAGTAAAAAATGGATGAATTATATAACGAGCTTGCCGCACTAAGACAGCACATAAAGGATTCTTCGGACACAGGAAGAGTTCCGGTCGTCTGTACCGATGACGTACTCAGGGCAATCGCAGAACTGGAGCCTGTAAAGCTTTCTGATTTTGAATCAGTTCCGGGCGTCGGAAAAAGCTTCATAGAAAATTACGGAGAGCAGTTTCTCAGGGTGATCAACAGATACGAAAGAAAAACCCAGAGCAGCGGATTTACCAAAGTCACGATCACGAAAACAGTTCAGGGAACTCTCAAGGAACTTGAAAAAAAACTGATCAACATAAACAGGCGCAACCATCTTTTGTACATGGCAAAGCTCCAGGCAAAATATGCCGTAGATTTATACAGCCCGGATTATGACGCACGCGAAATCATACTCGGAACCGGACGGAAAATTGAAGTTGCCAACCTAAAGAACGAAAGCCAGCTGAAAAAAATAACCGGACTTCTCAGAGCGAACAACCGCCTTGTAAGGGACAAGGGACAGAACGATCTTTTCATCGCATATCCGTTCGTAAAGGGAAAGCTTGCCGGTGAAGAATTTGAAGTCCGCGCACCTCTTGCACTCTTTCCGGTAACTGAAGAAAGAACTCCTTCTTCCGTAAAACTTTCGTTGGACAGATCCCGCGACATTCTCTACAACACCACTCTTATCCTCGCATACTTCAAGACCAACAATCTGAACCAGGCACTTCCGCCGGATGAAATCGAAGACACTGCAAAAGAAAGTTTCTTTGAAAGCGTAAGGACGTTCTACAAAAACGCAGACCTCAACATTGAATTCGATGAAAACGAAACAACGCTCCATCCGTTCGTAGATTACACGGCAGACACATTCCCGTCATT
>JAFOTA010000176.1 GCA_017421145.1 Treponema sp. | reverse complement strand
TGGGCAACATAGTAGGCGGTTCATTAATAACCGGATTCGGCTACTGGTGGATCTACCTCAAGGGGCATGCGGAGTAACTTCATCAGGCTGATTGCAAAATAATTTTCTTGTGATCAGCACTTTCTTCAAATTCCAGGGAGACTTTAAATGCATTATGATTTTTTGTTTGTAGGCGCAGGGCTTTTCAATGCGGTTCTTGCTCATGAAGCGGTAAAGCATGGTAAAAAATGTCTTGTAATTGAAAGAAGGAATCACATCGCCGGAAATATTTATACAGAGAATATAGAAGGCATCAACTTTCATAAATATGGTGCGCACATTTTCCACACGGACAACAAAGAAGTCTGGGATTATGTGAATCAGTTTGCAGAATTCAACCGTTACACAAACAGTCCTGTCGCGAATTATAAAAACCAGCTCTACAATCTTCCGTTCAACATGAATACGTTCAACAAAATCTGGCCGGATGTGATTACGCCGGAGCAGGCAAAAAAGAGGATTGCAGAACAGGCAAGCGTCATGGCCGGAAAAGTACCGCAGAATCTTGAGGAACAGGCCATATCCCTTGTGGGGCGTGACATCTACGAACGTCTCATAAAAGGCTACACCGAAAAGCAGTGGGGAAGAAAATGCACTGAGCTTCCGGCCACAATAATCAAAAGGCTTCCGGTACGCCTGATTTTTGACAACAATTATTTCAACGACAGATATCAGGGAATCCCTATCGGCGGATACACTCAGATTGTGGAAAAAATGTTCGGAGGCTGCACGGTTCAGCTTAATACAGATTTTTTTGATGACAAAGAGAAATGGATGTCAACAGCGGACAAAATCATCTACACCGGAACAATCGACAAATTCTTTGACTACAGCGAAGGCGAACTTGAATACCGTTCACTGCGTTTTGAATCTGAAATTCTGGACTGCGAAAATTTCCAGGGCAATGCGGTTGTCAATTATACCGAAGCAGAAATTCCATACACAAGGATTATCGAGCACAAGCATTTTGAATTCGGTACGCAGCCAAAGACAATAATCACGCGTGAATACCCTGCCACATGGAAACAGGGGGACGAGCCTTATTACGCAATCAACGACCAGCGGAACACAGAGCTTTATGCAAAATACAAAGCACTTGCCGCCGCCCAGGACAAAGTGATTTTTGGCGGCCGCCTAGGAATGTACAAGTATTTCGACATGGACGACACAATCGCCGAAGCATTGGCTTTGAGCAAGACACTTTAAAAACAAAGAGACCGCCGTGCTTAAAAAACATGACGGTCTTTTTTATGTTCTGTCACTCACCGGACAGCGCGATAACAGGATCAAGTTTTGCCGCTCGGGATGCTGGACTGAATCCAAAGAAGATTCCGACCAAAACGGAGAACACAAAAGAAATAATACATGCATTCATGCTGATTACAAAACCAAGCGAGCGCACATACTCAACCGCAAAGCTTATGCCTATTCCCAAAATGATTCCGATGATGCCGCCCATGATCGTTATGCTGGCAGACTCTATCAAAAACTGCCGCCTTATCGTTGCAGGGCTTGCACCCAATGCTTTTCTGATTCCGATTTCTTGTTTTCGCTCAGTAACGGTGACAATCATGATGTTCATGATTCCGATGCCGCCGACAAGCAGAGAAATCGCCGCAATAGCCGCAAGCATCACGGAAATGGTCGAAGTGATTTCACTCATCTGATTTATCATCGTCTGCATGGAACTTACGGAAACAGAATTTTCGCTTCCTGACAATTCAGTGCAATAATTTTGCAAGGTCTCAACCAAATCTGCCGCTTTGCTGTTCGATACCGCTTGAACCATTACGGTCGATGCAGCCGGATTGGGTACGATTTTTTTTGTATAGAATCCCCTTGTTACGTAGCCGCCGTTCGAGCTGTTTTCCATTCCAGATGACTGTTCTTTCAAAATACCGATCACTTCAAAACTGAAGCTCACAGAATCAATCACTACGGTTACGTTTTTGCCGACACCATCGCCATTCGGGAAAAGAGATGACGCAATGGAGCTTCCCAAAATTATTTTCTGATTTCCCATCACGTTGTCAGTAACGGAAAAATAATTTCCTTCGCTCAAAGCCAATCCATAAGTCTGAAGATAATCTGTTTCGACCGCCGTGCAAGATACAGATGCACTTGAATCTCCGTAAGTGACGGTTCCCTGCATGGAATTCTTGTACCAGATTTTTTTGATTCCAGGAATCTGTCCAAAAAGAGTTTCCCTGAATGATTCCGTAAACTGGATTGCCGACGATGAATTGCGGCGTGACATGAATCCTGCGCTGATGCTGACCATATCCAAACCGGAAGAACCGAACGTATCTTGAATCTGCTGGGTTGAACTCTGTCCCATGCTCATGATTACGATGACAGATGCGACACCAACGATAATTCCCAAAAGCGAAAGGAAAGTCCTTGTTTTGTTCCGCTTGAAATTCTGCAGGGCATTCAAAAAATCCTCAAGCATTGCTTTCCTCCTTTTGCTCCGAAATGGTAAAATCCTGCGGCTCCTGAACAAGATCGCTCTGAATTATTCCGTCAAGTATTTTTATGCACCGCTTTGAACTTGCACCTACACGCGGATCATGCGTAACGATTACAACCGTTGTCCCCGTTCCGTTGATTTCCCAGAACAAATTCATTACGGCACGACTGGTCTTGCTGTCCAAGGCTCCGGTCGGTTCATCAGCAAGGATTATCTTCGGTTTGGTCACAGTGGCACGCGCAATGGCAACCCTCTGTTTTTGACCTCCGGAAAGCTCATACGGATGATGATGGATCCTTTGTCCAAGCCCCACTTTTTCCAAAGCCTCTTCTGCAAGTTCCCGGCGCATACGCTTGTCAATTCCGGCATATCGGAGCGGAAGCATTACATTTTCAAGAACGGTCATTGACGGCAAAAGAAAATACTGCTGAAAAACGAATCCTACCGTCTGATTGCGCAGAACAGCCAAATCCCTTTCGTTCATTTTTGCAGTTTCTCTTCCGTTGATTTTCACAATCCCTTCTGACGGGCGGTCAAGGCATCCGACCATGTTCATGCACGTGGATTTTCCCGAACCCGACGGTCCCATGATTGTGACGAATTCTCCCTGCTTGATGTCGAACGAAACTCCGCGCAAGGCATATACAGTTGAATCACCGACAGAGTAAATTTTTTTTACGTTATCCAAAGTTATTACGGATTCAGCCATGAACAAGTCTCCCTATGTTATTAACCCCGTCATCATTACAGCTCTGAGGAACCGCTGATTATCCACGGTTTATCAGATTAGAATCCAGGTGGTCCTCCGAATCCGCCGCCGCTTGGCATTCCACCGTCTCTGCTTGATGAACCGCCGCTTCTACTACCACCAGACATTCCACCAGGCATACCGCCCATACGACGCTGAGAGCCGGATGCAGATGCCGCAGACTGGGCTTTTACCATCTCACCGCCTGAAAGTCCGCTTTCAACTTTAACGTACTCAGTATCATAAGGAGAAACTACGACGTTCACTTTTTCACCTGTATCGGCAAGAACGACAAATGCCTGTCCATCTTCACGTCCGATTGCATAACGCGAAACCAGGACATAGTTTTCATCCGGAGAAATCTTTATTTTACCGGAGAAAGAAAAGTTCGGAAGTATTTCGTCAGGATATTCATCTATGCGGACAGTTGCTTTTACAACGGTTGCACCCCGGTTTGTGACGGTACCTATTGCCGGCCATCCGACTACATATCCGGTGACAGGCTTGTCGCTTGCAGAGAAGTCGAATTCAACGGTCTGACCTTCCTTCAATTTTCCGACATCGGTTTCAGCAATTTCGACCTCAGCCGTAAGATATGATTTATCGACCAAAGTTCCTACGTTGTCTTTTGATTCAAGAAAATCTCCGACGGCAACGTTTATGTTCGCGATGATTCCGTCAAAAGTTGCGGTAACTTTTCTTTCGTTTATCTTTTGCACGAGAGACTCACGCTGCGTAAGCTTCAGCTGATATTCCCTGTACGACCCGGTGATTTTAACGGTCTGGGTTTCATAATCATGCTTTGCAAGATTGTATTTTTCGGCAGTATCATCCATCTGGATAATGACATCGCCGGCTTTTACGGAATCACCCTGCTTTACATAAACAGCAGTCACTGTTCCTGATGACTGAGCCTGAAGCGTCTGTGACTGAGCCGCAGCAACGACACCGGAAATTTCAATCACGTTTTCATAGGTTTCGGTTGTGACCCTGTAAACTGTGTTCGCCGTTTGTTTGGAAGTGATTACCTTACGGGCAATAATAAGTCCCGCTACAACCACCGCAGCAACAATCAGCAAAGCAATCAAAATCTTCACAAGCTTCGGAAGTTTGCGGCGCTGTTTTTTTGCAGCAACCGGGATTCCATTTTCGTCTGCGTTGTTTTTATTCTTTGACATCAGATTTTTCCTCCACCTCTGCATCAGAATTCAGAAACTCACCGTCCCTCACAAACAACAATGTAGTCGTATCGTTATATATGAGCAGATCAAGTTTGTTTATAAGAATCTTCAATCTATAGTTTTCTTTGTTCACCTGAGCATTGTTATACTCGGTTTTGTTTACGTATCCCTGCCTGTAATAATTGGCCATGTCTGCGGCAAGCGATGAATACATGTCATAGGATTCCGCGCATGTCTTTGCTTCCCAC
>JAFOTA010000175.1 GCA_017421145.1 Treponema sp. | reverse complement strand
GGTTTCGATAGTTCCAGAAGGTTGCGGTCTGTCGTTGCAGGAATATATGTCTCAGGGACGACCTGTGATAACTACAAATAATGGCGGACAGAGTGATTTCGTTTTTGATAACCGTAATGGACTGTTAGTACCGCCTGGTGATGCCCAGGCATTGGCTGCTACCTTGAGTCGCCTCATCAATGATTCGGCATTGCGACAGAAATTGGGAGAGCAGGCTACTGCTGATTTTCGCGACCATCTGAACTACGAACGTTTTTACGAACAAATCAAGCGTCTTTATGGTATCAATCGTTGAATGTCTGTTACTCATACCAATACTCTGGCTGGTAAGTTTTGCTGCCTATCTCCTGTTCAATCATGGACTGGCTCCCAACCGGCGTAGACAGGACCTGCTCCTTGTCGTCGTTGATTCAAGCGATGCATACAGGATGAGCCAGTACAGGCAGGTTTTGAAAGTCCTTGAAGAAATCGGAGCGGAAAAAATTCCAAGGCTTGTCGTGCTCAATAAAATCGACAGGGTCAAGGATGATCCCGTGGCTTTGTCCGATCTTTCGTTCCAGTTCCCGGATTCAATACGCGTTTCTGCCGCTACGGGCGAAGGATTTGAGGAACTTACCGCACTGATGGCAGAAAATCTTCTTGGTCTTCCGGGAGATTATATCGTTCCGCTTGACCGTCCGGACCTAGTGGAAATTGTAAGAAAAAATGGTACAATAGAAAAAGAAGAGTGGCTTGACGACGGCGTTCATCTTTCTGCAAGGATTCCGGGGCGTGTTGATGAAAACGGAAACTGCTCCACAAAGACGCTTTCGCTTTTGAAGCCATATCAGCTTTAAGAAAACTGGAAATTCAGGAGAATGATCTATGCCTTATTATAACGGAGATTTAGGGCCTTCAGACGGTTACGAAAGGTTTGACGGGTACAGATTTCAGGAATCAAAATTACCGAAAATACTTACTATTATATTGATTGCCGTTGCTGCTTTTCTTGTCGTAGGAACTATAATTGCATTTGCGTCAAAAAAGGCATTGCCGGGTCAAAAATACAGGCCCGCGGATCCAAGCCCGGAAAAAGTGGTCACCAAGTCGCAGAAATCAGCGTCGAAGCTTACGACTACAAGCCTTGGTCAGCTCAGGGTGGCTACGAAGCCTGAAACCGACGGATCGAATGCAGTGCTTGTCGTTTCACCGTGGTTTTCCTATCTTGACGGCGACGTGCAGCTTTTCGAGGAGATTTCTCAAAAGGACGTGCAGCTCAAATCCATCATAAGCGGATATTTTTCTTCAAAGTCAAAGTCCGAGCTTCTTTCTTCCGGCGAAAAAAAAGTCAAGGAAGAAATCAAGGAGCAGATCAACGCCCATCTTGTCCTTGGAAAAATAGAAGCCCTGTATTTTGAGGATTATCTGTTCTTCGATGAAAAGCTTTAGGGAGCTGCATGAAAATCCGTTGCAACCTAAGCTTGAAAAATGTGTCAAAAATAGCATCAGAGCAATTAATTGCAGGAGTTTAAGGTTGGAACATAACATTTCATTGGCGGCAGAGATACTCGTTTCCCTCATCCCGATCGTCGGTATCGTGTGCGGGGCGGCGGTCGTGTTCTTTGCACTTTTATGGCGGCACAGAGAAACAAAATTGAAAATCATGAACAATTCGTATGAACCGATGAAGTTCAATCTGAAGGCTTTTTCCCTGCTGACCGGGCTTTTCCTTACGTCCGTGGGCTTGGTTCTTTCAGTGATGTTCTTTGCGATTCACGGTCTTTCATGGGCTGCATTGGGCGGTCTGGTACCGTTGGCATCGGGTGTTTCCCTGCTTATCTTCTATAAAATGAATCCTGATTTCAAAAAATAGAACCGCAATCTGCAGGAAATGAAGCTTAGCGTTGAAAGAAAAGAAGAAAACAAAGCTATTCTCCAAAGGGACAAAGACCTTATAAAAGATTCCTTGAAAGGAAACACGGAATCTTTTGCCGTTCTCATGTCCCATTATTACAACCGGGTCAAATATTTCGGATGCCGTTTTTTTCCGAATCCTGCCGACCTGGAAGATTTCATACAGGAAGTCTTTCTTAAAGTTTTCAAAAATCTTTCCGGTTTCCGGGGCGAAAGCTCTTTTGCCACATGGATCACGCGCATTGCATTTACCACGGCACTCAACACCAAGGAACGCACGAAGGATTTTGCCGGCATTCCCGAGGGCATGGATTTTGAGTCCGGCATGGATACCCCCGAAGAACATCAGATAAAGTCGCTCACAAGGGATGCGGTCAACGAAGCCGTCAAGGAACTTCCGGAAAAATATGCGGTCTGCCTGGATCTGTATTTTTTCCATGACATGAGCCACGAAGAAATCAGCGCGATAACTGATTTTCCTATTAATACAATAAAATCACATATTTTCAGGGCAAAAAAGATTCTGAGGGACAAGCTCAAGGATTTTTCGTCGGGATGACGGCCTTGGTTTGTTTAAGGCTTTCATCTATCCATTTTTTTACGGTTTAAGAGGTTTTTATGAAATATGATTGTGAACGCTGCATGAACGAATATCTTTCTCTGGACAAAGGCGAAATGATTCCTTACCGTGTCATGAGGCACATGATAAAATGCCCTTCATGCAAAAAAGAAATAAGGACGTTTGCCCGCGCGGAAAAGGCTGTTTCTGAACCATTGAAAATTCCTGTGAGCGCAAGCATAGATGATATCCGCAAGGTCGTTTCACAGATTGATTCTGAATACAAGCTTAAAAAACACCGCATGTCCATGACAAGCTGGATAATCTTCGGCGCACTTCTTTTTATGGCCCTGACAGTGTTCGGAATCTTGTCGATAAAGTCCAAGATGCTCGGATTTGTGTTCTATTCTTCGATCGCAGCCGGCATCGTCGTGTATTTTTCGGCCTTTTTTGCCTACAACCTTGATTTTTTCATAAAAAGGCTTCACATGAAGATTCAGGCATAGGGGAGATCGGCGGTAAAATCAAAAAACGGGGGCTGCCCTAAAGTTTTTGGTGAATTCTGCCGAATATACTGATATGCCGTCTAAGTCTAACAGCTACAGCAAGCCTGATTACTGGTCACAAAAGGCTTTTAAGGAAGGTTATCCAGCAAGAAGCGTCTATAAGCTGCAGGAAATTGACCAGAAGTTCGGAATGCTAAAAAAATGTTATAATGTCCTCGATTTGGGGTCTGCACCCGGCAGTTGGACTACTTGGTTATTGCGCAATTTAAATAATTCTGGTAGAGTAGTATCAGTGGATTTGAACCCCTTGTCAAAATCAGTGAAAGGAGACAACCTGTTTTTTTTTCAAGGTGATTTGCTGAGTGCAGAAATTCGAGACCAAATAAAAAAGTTGGGGCCGTATGACCTTGTGGTTTGTGATGCAGCCCCGCTGACGACCGGAAATAGGACCGTTGATACAGCCCGTTCCCGTAGTCTTGTTGAGATGGCTATTTGGTATGCGTCGGAAATGTTGAAGCCGAACGGGAATTTCTGCGTTAAGATTTTCCAGAACGGTGATCAGCAAAAGGAACTCCAAAAGATGCGGGAGATTTTTACTGTCGCAAAAGGGTTCAAGCCGGAAGCCTGTAGGACGGAGTCTTTTGAGACTTATCTTATTGGCTTAAAAAGAAAGCCGAAAAATACCGATACCGCTTGTTCTGATGAAGCATAGGCCTTGGTGTCTGCGCGGATTTTGAAAAAACGGGTGATATTGCGGTTGCAGTTATAGAGAACAGGTTCAGTTATGAAGAAATACACTTTTTCTAAAGAGATTTGCTACAGTAAACGACTCAAAACAAGGACACGGCTCAGATATGTCCTGACTTGTTCCCTTTCGGTGTTTTTGACCGCCGGTCTTGTGATCGGGCTTACAGTTGGTGTGGTTCACCGCAACGATTATTCCGGTCAGGGTGGTGAAGATTACTATGTTTCCCCAGCGTATTTCCATCTGAATTATGATGAACCTATCGCACCGACAGAAACTGACGTTGATTTCGATGATGAAGAGACCGCAGAATCCATTGCTGACATCCTGGAAGATGAAAATGAAGAACCTGCTTTGGACGTTCCTGAGATTGAGGAAGCCGTTGCAGAAATAGAGACTATTGAAACCGAAGAAATCCCTGAAGCAGAAGAAAGAAGGGATCTTGAGGACAGTCCTCTCTACTATACCGTATACAGGCTCAAGCAGAATGAAAATGCAAGCATAGTTGCCGGAATGTTCGGCGTTTCAACCGATACCATCCTCAGCGTAAACGGCGTTACTAATGCAACAAGAATGGCGACAGGAGCGTATCTTAAGATTCCTTCAATGTCCGGTATCCTGTATGAAGTGAAAAAAGACGGCGAAACCCTTGATTCAATCGTCCAGGCGGAAAACAGGACGAAAAGAGTCAATCTTGACAAGGAAATACTTTCAAAGATCAACGGTGTTGCTGCCGATGAAAAGCTTTCCGTCGGATATACCCTCTTCCTTGCGGGTGACAAGCTCACTAACGAGCAGAGGGCTGAAATCAGCGGAACGTCATATAAGAATCCTTTGCGCAACTACTACTATGTTTCTTCACCGTTCGGTTGGCGCGTAAATCCGTTCGATGCATCAAAGAGGTCTTACCACAACGGTCTTGACATGGCTTGTCCAAAGGGCACTCCGATTTATGCAACTGCGGCTGGTACGGTAATCACTGCCGGCTATACGAACGTCTATGGAAATTATGTGATCATAAAGCATACTTCCGGCTACAAGTCATTGTACGGTCACATGAGCGTAATCAACGTAAGCGCAGGTCAGTATGTGGATCAGGGAACCATAATCGGAAAGGTAGGAAGCACAGGGCAAAGCACCGGTCCTCACCTTCATTTCACGATCTACAAGAACGACAAGGCGATAAGCCCTTACGAAAGGGTTTCATTCTAAAGCGGATTAAACAGGGCTGTCCAAGCGGGCGGCTCTTTTTTTGTGTCAGTCGTCGTCAAAAAGCTCTTCGGTCGCACCAAAGCCTGCAACGTTCGGCGTGGATTCAAATTCCTTTAAAATCCTGTCGCAATCCCTGTCACGTTCCCTTTCCGCACGGATTTCAAACGGAATCCTGTTTTCGCGTATGGTCGCTTTCATAAAAAGATTTATTGCCGCAGAAACCGTGATTCCCACTTTGTCGCAGAATTTCGTGAATTCGATTTTGGTTTCGTTGTCGGTTTTTATGCTTATTCCGCTCATGGTATTACCTTTTGCATTAAAAGTAATACTTTGACTGCAAAACGTCAATAACCAAGCCGAATCCAAGAAAAACTAAAAAATTTGCTTGCCGGATGAAATTTGATTATATTCGAATGTATGAATAACGAATTGGTTTTGAAGCAGGCGGTCAATGACAACAAAGGCCTCTTTTCATCTGCGTCCGAGATAATGAACACGGCCCTGGAATTCCAGAATCTGCTTATGATGTATGAAAGTGCGATAAAGCAGATTACGACCAAATTTGAAATCCTCGAAGACGAATTTTCAAGCAAGCACAAGCGGAATCCTATCGAAACGATTTCCAGCCGCATAAAAGACCCCCTCAGCATAGCGGAAAAACTCCAGCGGAAGGGGCTTGCCGTTACCATGGACAATATGGTTTCGCACCTTTACGACATTGCAGGAATCCGCGTGACATGCCCGTTCATAAGCGACGTGTACCATGTGACACAGATGCTCCTCCAGCAGGATGACGTGGAGCTTGTAGAAATGAAGGATTATATACGCAATCCAAAGAAAAGCGGTTACAGGAGCCTTCATGTTATCGTGAAAGTCGGCGTGTATTTCAGTGATTCAAGGCGTGAAATCCCCGTGGAGATCCAGATACGGACGATTGCCATGGATTTCTGGGCTGCACTTGAACATCAGCTGCACTACAAAAAAGATTACAAAATGCCGGACGACATAAACAAGGAGCTTCGTTCCATAGCGGACACGATCAACGAAACCGACAAAAGGATGCAGGAGCTTGCCAAAAACATCCCGGATTTCGTAGATTACAGCTCGGTTTATTCTGACTCCGAAGAGATCCGGCAGGAATGATTTCACTTGTTTCTTTTTTTTATATTCGGGTATAATGCTATCAGGAGATTTTATGTCAGAGAAAAAGAACAATGAGGAAAAGAAAAACGGTAAAAATAAAAAGCTGGTGTTGATAATCGCCGCTGCCGTGTTTTTTGTTGCCGGGATTGTGTCCGGGTTTTTGATTGCATCGAAGAACAGGTCATATAAGATTGCCTTCTATGATCTTCCGAATGAAATAACGAAAAATCTTCAGGCATACGCTGAAAAATCCGGGGGAAAATTTTCCTTTTCATTTTTTGACGGTGAAAGCGGATTTTCGGTCGAAGAGTCCAAAAAATATGCCGCGGTATTTACATGGGACGGTGCGTTTGCAAAGAGCATGGCAAAATCGGCGAAGGATCTTCCTACAAGCCTTTTTTCACAGATGCCGTCTTCTTTGAGAAGGAGTGCGATGGTCGATGAAAAGCTCAGGCTTCTTCCGGTGCTTTATGACCATGTTCCGGTTTATTTTCTGAAAGATGAAAATGATGTGCAGTCTGCATTCAGCGGTCCTGAAACCCTTGCCATTCTTGAAGAAAAGCTTGGCGGCGCAAAGGCAGATTTTTCTTTTGCATCCATAACGGCAGGCTCCGATGACGAATGTTTCTACGAAGTTTTGTCCATGTTTGCAGAAAGCGTCCTGGGTGCCGACGGATATAAAAACCTTGCGGAAAAAATACTCGAAAAAAAATCTTTCCGTGAAGTCCTTGATGAAACGGTCGGAAAAAACAGCGCGGGTGAAAATCTTTCGCTAAGAACGGTTATGGACAAGATTTTTGACTGGCAGTCACGCTCCCTGATCCAGCGCCAGTGGTATATGATTAATGAAGATGACCTTATGGCGCTCATGCAGCAGAAAGCCTTTTATATGGGATTTATGCCGCTCAAAAAATACAGGAACATGTCACGCCGCATAAGCTACAATTACAGCACATGGAAATTCCCTCCTGACGACGTGAAGATTGACCACGGTGTAGTTGCGAACGGAATCGTGATGATTTCACATTCTTCAAAAAAGCCGGTGATGAATCTTGCGGAATATCTGGTTGCAAACGGAATCCAGGAACAGCTTTCCAACCTTACGACATATACTGCGGTTCATTCACAGAGCGGATGCTATGACAGCATTGCGGACGACGCACGTTTTTTTGCCGCATCAACCAAATACGGACCTTTGCCCCAGCTGAACCGTGCCGCATTCACTTCTGCCGATATTTCCAAAACTTTTGCAGCCGATGCAAGGGAATTTTTGATTCTCGGTCAGTAATTGATATTATGGATTTTCATGGCAAAATAGGGTAGAATGGGCGCATGAAAAAGCGGTTTTTATTTTTTACGGCGCTCATTGCCCTGGCTGTGGTTTTTCCGTCATGCTCAAAATCTGGTGGAGACCTTATTGATCTGGAACCTTGCGGAATCCAGCTTCCTATAGACCAGGAATTTTTGGACAAGGGGCTTTCGGTTGAGGCATACGGAACGGACATGGCCATCTACCCCGTGGCAATCATCGGGTTTTCCTATGCACCGGCAATCCAGGGTCTCTATGCAGACCTGAGTTCGAAATGGGAAGATTTCCAGTCGGAGGAAGATTTTCAGGCTTTTTACAGGGAATTTGAGGAAAAGGTTGCGGTTCATCAAAAGCTGATCGCGGAGCTTGCGGTCATACCCACGGAAGATTACGAATCGCTGATGAAAAATCCGCTCGAAGGGTATTCGTTCATAACCGACATGAAAGTCATCGCAAAAAAACACGGCAACACATATCTGCTTTCTGAAAAGGAAAATACGACCGAAGGAATGGATGAAGAAGAGGCTGAAGTTTTCATTGAATGCCGTGACAAAGCCCTCAAAGCCATTAAAAAAGCAAAATACAAGAAAATCAAAGTGGAGGCGGCCAATTCCTATTCCGGGAAAAAAGTTGAATTCCCTATGTTCGCGTCCATGGATCTTGACGGAAATTCGGTCACCGAGCAGATTTTTTCAAAGTCTCCCATAAACGTCCTTGTTTTGTGGAAAAGCGGTGAAAAATCTTCGGCAGATTTTATGAAGGATTTTTCTTCATGGATAAAATCGCTCCCGGCTGACGTTGCTGCCGTCGGTATAGTTTGCGACATAAACAGCCCGGCGGATGCAGAAAAAATAAGCGGCGCAAAAAATGTTTCAGGAAATGCGTTCGTGAACATAATTGCCGCAGGAGATTTGGAAAGCCTTGGCGCAGAGTTCGATACATTCCCGGTGGTCATGCTTGTTGACGCTGACGGTGACACTTGGGGTTCTCCGATTGAAAACGCAACGATAGACGGATGCATAGAGATGGTTTCGTTGTGGAAAGAAGCCGAATCCCTGGAACACTCTGAGGAATGAATTATTAAAGCCGGATTTTGTTGATCCGGCTTTTTTTATGCAAACGGTGAAATCTATTTGTCCATGATTGTGATTTCTACGCGGCGGTTTTTTGCACGTCCTGCTTCGGTCGAGTTTGGTGCAATCGGCATTGTGTCTCCGAATCCCTGGGTGAACACTTCATGCCTGTCCTTTATTCCAAGGCTTATTAGATAATCCGCTACGCTCTGCGCCCTGTTCATGCTCAGAGTCTGGGAATCCACTCCGTTGTTTGCAACAGCCGTATGACCGCTCACAAGAAGCTCGTTTTCCGGGAACAGCTCAAGGATTTTTGCAATCTGCTGGAGCTTTGTTTTTTCGCTTTCCAGAAGAACTGCGCTGTCAGGCTTGAACTGTATGTTTTCTATTGAAATGGTGAGACCCTTGTCACCGCGGACAACGTTCACGTCATCAAGGCCAAGCTCGTCAATCTGGCTTTTTACCGTTTTTATTGTGTCCGGTGTGTCGGTGCGCACGAAATCAGAAACCTCGGCATGTGCTGTGCCACGGAATTCATACATGCGTCCGTAAGCTGTCTCTATGATTATGCGGAATGTTTCTGTGTAATGGTCGATCGCGCCTTTTTCTGCATCCCAGTAAACAAGCTCGTCGCTGAATCCCATCATTGCCTGCGGATAATCTGCGTACGGATCGTCTATCATCTTGAAATTCCTTTCGGGAGTTTCCATGTACATCGAGTATTTTACCCTGAATACATGCAGCTTGTTGCCTTCCTTTGAGAGCGACTGGTTGTTGGCTTTTTTTGAAACGGAAGATGCCGCGTAGCTCATTGTGCGCACCTGCTTTTTTTCGCGGTTGACCGTTCCTAAGTATGTGTATGTGGCAGTGAAAGGCACTTTGTAAGGTGTCTGTATGCCGAAATTGAGCCTGAGGTCATGCGCTTCATGTCCTTCCGCCGTCCAAGTGTCGCCCGGTTTGATCGGATGATCGGGGAAAATCGGAACGTCGCGCACGGTAGGCATGAAATACTGGTCATCGATGGTGTAGACGCCTTTTTTCGTGCGGTCAAATATGCTCAGGTATTCCTCGCCCCAGCTGAAAGAGCCTTGACCGACCGCTGACTGGGAGCTTTCCGTGGTCATGAAAGTCGATTTGTGGGTCGCGCTTCCATCAGCCTTTACCGAAAGCACCTGCGTGGAGATTCTGTTTATGATTTCGGCTGAATGATGTTTCCTCATGTTCACATAAACGTCTTCGTTTACGGTCGAAAGAATCCTGTAGGAATCGCCTTCCTGATATTTGAATGAAAATTCCACCGGACCGCCTGACGTGTCATAAGTCTGAGCAGCGGCTGAAAGAGGGGATAAAAACAGTGCGCCTGAAAGAAGGGCTGGCAATAAAATAAATCTTTTCAAAGTAAAGTACCTCGCTCATTTATCGGAAAAATCGACGTGTTCGGCAAGCCTTTTGAAAACCTCGGTTTCTTTGGTTCAAGCCTGCTTTTCTAAGAAATAAACAAGGTTCGGTAGATTGTGTTACGGATGATTTTGAAAATGCGGGGTTAAAAACACTTCCGGCGTACATGCGCTTTTCATGCTTTTAATCCCGCGTCCAGTCTGGCGGCTGACGTTTTTTAGTCGTTGAAGAGTGCAGTTGAAAGATAGCGGTCTCCTGAATCCGGGAGAAGTACGACGATGGTCTTTCCTTCGAATTCCGGTCTCTTTGCCACTTCCAATGCAGCCCAGAGTGCGGCTCCTGAAGAAATGCCGGTGAGGAATCCTTCTGTTTTTCCGAGCTGCTTTCCTGTCTCGAAAGAAACTTCGTTTTCAACGGTGATTATTTCGTCATAGATTTTTGTGTCCAGCGTGTTCGGGATGAATCCTGCTCCGATTCCCTGGATTTTGTGCGGTCCTGCGGTTCCTTTTGAGAGTACGGGTGAGGTCGCCGGCTCTACTGCAAAAATCTTTATCGAAGGCTTCTTTGACTTGAGGAACTGTCCTACGCCGCTGAGGGTTCCGCCTGTTCCGACTCCTGCAATGAAAGCATCGATGTTTCCGTCCGTGTCATCCCAGATTTCCGGACCTGTTGTTTCGCTGTGCGTTTTCGGGTTCACCGGGTTTTCAAACTGTCCTGGAATAAAGCTGTTCGGGATTTCTTTTGCAAGCTCTTCTGCCTTTGCAATTGCTCCCTTCATTCCCTTGAGACCTTCCGTAAGAACGACTTCCGCTCCGTATGCCTTGAGGAGATTGCGGCGTTCAACGGACATGGTTTCCGGCATGGTAAGGATGATTTTGATTCCGTAGCTTGCCGCGACTGATGCAAGTCCGATACCTGTGTTTCCAGAAGTCGGTTCGATGATAGTTGAGTCTTTCGTAAGCTTTCCGGTTGCGAGGGCATCGTCTATCATTGCCTTTGCAATCCTGTCCTTTACGCTTCCTGCCGGATTGAAATATTCAAGCTTTGCCAGAACGCGTGCTTTGAGTCCAAGCTTCTTTTCCAGGTTGGAAAGTTCAAGCAAAGGCGTGTGCCCGACAAGATCCGTGATTTTCTTTGCTATCTTAGCCATTTTTTACCTCCAAAGTAATGAAAACCTTATTAACCTACTGATTTACTATGTTTTTAGGATATAGCATAAATTTTGCTTTGTCAATAAGAATCTTTCGATGATTTGGTATTTTGGCTCTGAATTACGGATGGCAGGGCAGGCTAGGAATTTTCTTTTACGACCCTGACGATTTCATCTGCCATCTTTTCAAGGGGAACCTGCTTTTGTACTCCGCCCATTTCATATGCGACCCTGGGCATTCCGTAGACAATGGAAGATTTTTCATCCTGACCCAAAGTCCATGCACCTTGCCTGCGCATTTCTGCAAGCTGAACGGCACCGTCCCTTCCCATTCCGGTCATGATTACGCCCAATGCACGGTTCTGGTAGATTTTTGCGACAGATTCAAACAGAACGTCAGCAGACGGTCTGTGTCCGTTGCGGGGATCACCTTTGTCCAGATGGATCACGTTGCAAAGAGAGGATTTTTCCACGACTATATGGTAGTCTCCCGGAGCGATGTAAATCTGTCCAGGATGAATGAGGTCTCCGTCTTCCGCTTCCTTTACATGCAATGGGCATATCCTGTCAAGGCTTGATGCGAATTCCTTGGTGAATCCTGCCGGCATGTGCTGTACGACGAGTATCGGCTTGGGGAATTTTTCTGGAATCGACGCAAACACTTCCCTCAGCGCATTGGGGCCTCCGGTGGAAATACCGATTGCAACTACATCCACACGGCCGGGATTCCTGACAGGGGTTATTACGGCAGGCTCTTTCGGTGCTGAAGGCTTCCATAATGAAGGCTGGAAAGTGGTAAAAGACTCTTTTTTTTCACCGCTTGATGAAATCGGCTTTATTTTGTTCTCTACGCCCTCTTTTTTGGAAATGGCCTCCACTTCCTTCATTTTTGCCTGATGCATGAAGAAATCGAACTGGGCTATGTCCTTTCCCTTTCTCCTTGCATAGCGCCCGCCGTAGGAAGCGATGTTTTCTATTATTCTATTGGCCACCTGCGCGATGTTGGTTGAAATTGCGCCGTTCGGCTTTGTGATGAAGTCACTTGCACCAAGTTCAAGGCATTTCATCGTTACGGATGCGCCTTTTACTGCGATTGAAGACAATACGATGACCGGTACGTCTATTCCCTGGAGCTTTCTTTCTTCAAGGAACTGAATACCGTTCATTTCGGGCATTTCAATGTCCAGGAGGATTACATCAGGTTTTAGGGTCGGGATTTTCTGAAGGCAGAATTTTCCGTTCATTGCGGTGCCGACGGTTGACATTCCTTCCGTACCGTTGACTATCCTTGATATGAGGTTTCTCATTAATGCGGAATCATCGCAGACTAAAACTGATATATCATCCATAAACTGTTCTCCAATACTTTTTTTAATTTTCGTTTTTCTGATAAAGGCATGCCCACTCGGTCTTGAGGAACTGGAATTTTGTGTCCATTCCGAAAAGGCTTTCCGAGTGCCCGATGAACAGATATGACTGCTTTGCCATTGCGTTGTAGAATCTGTCTATCGTGGCTTTCTGTGCAGGCTCATCAAAATAAATCAGAACGTTGCGGCAGAAAACTATGTCCAGATTTCGCGTGCCGCTGTCGTTGCGGAGGTTATGGTAGTCAAAGCGTACGGAATTCATGATTTCCGGCTTGATTTGATATCCTTTTTCGCTTTTTGTGAAAAATCTTCCGAGATATGCGTCTGGGACTCCGGTCATCCTTGAATCAGGATAAAATCCCTGCTGGCCTACCATAAGTGATTTGAGCGAAATGTCGGAAGCAATAATGTCAAATGTATAGGGTGCGGGAAGCTTGTCTTTCAGTAGCATGGCAATGGTGTAGGGTTCTTCGCCGGTAGAGCATCCTGCGCTCCATATCTTGATTTTAGTTTCGCCGGTTTTCTTTTTCTGCTCGATGACGTGCGGAATCACGTAGTTTATCAAGGCATCGAAATGCGGCTGATTTCTGAAGAAGCGCGTGAGGTTCGTGGTTACGCTGTCAAGGAAAGCCTTGAATTCAGTCTGGTCGGAAATGACCCGGTTGTAGTAATCATCGACGTTTACAAGCTTTTCTTCCCTAAGACGGTCTTTCAGACGGCTGTCCAGAATCGAACGGTTGTTTTCCGAGAACGTTATTCCTGATGAGTCATAGATAAGTTTACGGAACTTATCGAACTGCAAATCGTTAAGCAAATCAGCCATAGTTAGATTATACACTCACAAAATAAAATTGTCTATTGAAGATTTCGGCATTTTTAGTCCAAAATCACATACGGCAGGGCGGAAAAAAATCGGCAAAGTTGAGAAAATCACGCTGGAACGGCGGTTTCAATGTTTTTTTATTATTTGGTGGAAAATCGGCGGTTTTGGTGGTATAATGGTTGCAACCGTTCATTAAGGAGATTCAGAATGAAAAAATTTGCTTTTATAATAGGACTTGCAGCTGCACTGGCGGTCGGTTTTTCAAGCTGCCTTTCGCTCGGACTAAGCTCTTCAGGCTCATCCTCTTCATCATCGTCATCTTCAAGCGTGACCGTAAAAATGTATGTGAACGCTCCTGAAAATGACCTTTATGCAAGCGCGGCCGTCCTTGGATTCAAGGCACTCGATTCAAATTACAACGGCGTGGTGACCATGACCTACACAGGAACCCCGTCAATCAGCTCGGTGACTCCGGTCATGACCTACACGGGCTACTGCAACGGAATCAAATCCGCGATTGAAACCGGATACGGAAAAAAATGCACCCTGACGTTCAACACGAAGGCTGACGGTTCAGGTTTTACATTGGATTTCTCATCGAATTCAGCGATAATCAAGTCGCTTCTGAGCATGGCGGTGTATAATTACACTGCGATTTACGCAATCTACAAATAGTTTGGGGCATCAATAAGGGGAATGTTATGGAACAGGTCGGTACGGTAAACAGCACATATCTTGTTGTGCTATGGGTTTCTGTTGCCGTTCAGCTTTTGGCGGTCTTGTCTTTTTCGGCAGGACGTGCAACCGAAGCAAAAAAATATTTGACTTCCGCGCTGAATGGAACGCTGATTTATTCTCTTGCAGAAGTGCTTCATTACATGGGCTATACACCTCAGGCACTTTCTCTCGGACTTAAAATCCAGCATGTGGAAGCCCTGCTTCTGGCCGTCACGCTTTTCATCACTTTCTGCCAGGTTTATAACGAAGATCTCAAGCAGCCCGTCAATATACTTCTGATGGTTTTCCTTCTGATCATGTTCTTCCCTGTTTTCGGGGCAAGACCGGAAGGAAAGTCTGTGTTCGGCTGGTTCTACGCTGACGTTTCCATTGAGGAGGTTAACGGAGCGCTGTTCATGGACATAGGGTTCAATACCTACAGGATTGTCTATTACGGTGCAGTGGTTCTTTTTCTCTTGTTCCAGCTCATTGTTTTTATAAAGGCAACCCTTATTGCAAACTACCATCACTACAAGCTGCGGCACAGGTTTTTCTACAACGCCTTTATCGTCCAGATACTGATTCTTTGCGACCTGATTTTCGAGTGGTATAAGTATTCCATCCCTGTGGTTCCGGCTGCATGCATGATAGGTGCAATAATATGTACCATTTCCATAGCGAGGAGAAAGTTCTCAAACTTGTACGACGTTTCCCGGTTTGACGTTTTCAATGCTACGGGAAATCCGATGTTCATAATCGACAACAGATTTTTCGTGCGCTATGCAAACAAGGCTGCGAAAGTATTGTTCCCTGAATACAAAAAACTGGACGACAACACATATCAGCGCGTAAAGGCATGCATTGAGCTTCAGAACATAATCACTCCGCCGCTTCATGAAAATCTTGTCCTTGATGAATCCATACTCAGGATAGGAAACCAGATTTATGAGCATGATCTGCACAGAATGGGAAATGCAAAAAATCACCTGGGATATATCATCACGCTGTACGATGTGACTGAACGGCAGGAACACAACAGCTTCATTGAAAAACAGAACATCGCTCTTACGGCAAATCTCCGTGCATTCAGGAACAATGCCGTCGGTATGCGTGACAAGCTTGTTTCCGGCGCACTCCAGTTTGTTTCGGACCGATCTCCGTCAACTGCATCACACATGCAGCGAACGAGCAACTATACTTTCGTGATTGCGCTTGAACTCCGCCGTCTTGGTTATTACGCCGACATCCTGACTGATTCATACATGGAAACTCTTGGTCAGGTCGCTCCGATCCACGACATAGGAAAGGCCCTGCTCCCGGAAGAAATTTTAAAGAAGACCGTTTACACCGATGATGAAATAAAAATCATCAAGTCGCATACGATTTTGGGAATGCAGATAGTTGACCGGCTTATCGTGAACAACAACGATGATATGTTCTATAAGCTTGCACGCGAAGTCACGTATTATCATCATGAATGGTGGAACGGGAACGGTCATCCGAACGGGCTTATGGGAGAGGAGATACCTCTTTCTGCAAGGATTATTGCGGTTGCGGATGTCTTTGACGGTATTTCTGCCCGGCATGCATCAAGGAACAAATATCATTTTGACGAAGCATGCGGAATCATCGAAGAATACAGCGGACGGCGCTTTGATCCTTATGTCGTCGAGGCGTTCAAAAATGCAAACAAAAAATTGAAGGAACTTTATGACCAGACGTTCCAGATACTGACGAAAAGCTGATTGGAGGGAATTATGAATGAAATTATCGATGCAATGAAAAAAAGGCGCAGCATCAGGAAATTCAAATGCGATGCAGTGCCGAAAGAGCTGTTGAAAGAAATAATCGACGCAGGATTGTATGCAGCGAATGCACGAGGCGCTCAGGAAACTGCCGTGATTGCCGTGACCGAAAAAAATCTGCGCGACAAGATTTCAAAGATGAACTGCAAGATAGGCGGCTGGCAGGATGATTTTGATCCGTTTTATGGTGCGCCCGTCATTTTGATCGTTCTTGCAAAAAAAGACTGGAACAATAAAGTCTACGACGGAAGCCTTGTCATGGGAAACCTCATGCTTGCCTCATATTCGCTCGGATTGGGAAGCATCTGGATCCACAGGGCAAAAGAAGAATTCGAATCTGATGAAGGAAAAGAAATCCTGAAGTCGCTCGGCATTGCTGATGAATGGGAAGGAATAGGCCATTGTGCGGTCGGCTACATGGAAGGTGATTTACCGGAACCTGCGCCAAGAAAAGAAGGAAGGGTGTTCTGGGCTGAGTAGGCGGATTTTGGTTAGCTTTCTTTAACTACACATGCTTTTTGTTTTATGATATAATCCTTTCAAATTCAATGAGGTGTTTTATGAAGTCATATTTTGATTTGAAGGGACAGGTTGCTGTCGTCACAGGTTGTTCAACAGGTCTTGGTGTGCAGATGGCAAAGGCTCTCGCAAACCAGGGCGCAAAGATTGTTGCAATTGCCCGCCGCAAGGAAAAAATAGATGCGGTCGCGGATGAAATCAAAAAGGAGTTTGGTGTCGAAACTCTTGCAATCCAGTGCGACATTACCGACACTGCAAAAGTTGATTCCGCTGTTGATGAAGTGCTTGCAAAGTTCGGGCGCATCGACATTGTAATCAACAACGCTGGTACTGGTGCGGTCGCTCCTGCCGAGGACATAACGGATGACCAGTTCTACAATGAAATCAACATCGATTTGTTCGGCTCTTTCCGTGT
>JAFOTA010000174.1 GCA_017421145.1 Treponema sp. | reverse complement strand
GACGTAATCTGCTACCCCGAAAGACTTCTTGAGTGGATAAAGCAATGGATTGATAGCGGACTTGTTGACAACATGATCTGCACAATAAAAATGCAGGGAGAAATCGACTGGAATCTTGTCGCCGAATTTGAAAAAATCCCGGACAGCAGAATCTTCCATTTGAACTACAACAAGCACGAGCTGACATTCATACACTGCAAATCTGATTAGTGTATTCCGTTGATTCCTGTGTCGGTGTCTATGGTGTACATGTTGTAGAGGAAAAGCACGTCGGTCACTCCGTTTGTGTTGATGAAATCGATCACGCTGTTCCTGTAGAATCTTGTGTCGAAAACATATATCGTTGAAAAATGTTCGGCGAGGAACGGAATCATGCAGTTGGCGTAGCTGTCTTTTACGATTGCAAGTACACGCCCGCTTTCTGCGTTCGAGTTTTTTACTTCGACGAGTGAATTCTGGTTGTTCAAAAAATAAGAGTACTTGTCTTTTTTTGAAAGATATTCGTCTGCGTAAAGGCTGTCGGTCACAAGGTTTTTGTCGGGATAATTTACGGTGAGCGAAAGTCTTCCGCTTTCAAAAACCGTGATGGAATCTGGCTTTGCAAGAAGGTCGTTAACTTTTGAATAAAAGCTTCCCTTGAAATCAGTGCTTAATGTTTTTTCCGTAAACTGATTTCTTTCAAGCGGCTCGAATCCGAAACTTTTTGCAAGCTCCTTGTATGCCGCATACGCTCCGGGTGTAGTCCAGTGGTGGTCAAGCTTGTAGAAAATCTGTTCGTCGGAAGCATTTTCAAGCGCGTCATTTACATCGACAAAACATGCCGTGCGCCCGCTTCTGTTGATTTCATCGAATGTTTTTTCAAGCGACTTTTTTATTTTTTCTATGTCGGAAATCTGGTCTCCGTTTTTTGCAGTGGAGGGGAGTTTTTCAGAAAGAATCTGGACGGCGGTTGGAACGAGCATTGCACGGATGTCCGCTTTTTCTGTTTTTTCGGAGAGCCTTTTTATTGCGCCCTCAATCCTTCCGATGTTTTCAAGGCCTTTGTATTCTTCAATATAATATCCGTCGCGGCACATGTATATGCCGTTGATTCTGTTTCTTCCTGCAGCTCGTTCATAGATCGTGCGGATTGTCATAAAAAAATCGCGCAGGATAAAATGGTCGGACACAAAAGTTTCGCTGTCTTTCATGAATGTTGCGTCTTTAAGATTGTCGAAGGTCGGCTCAGGAAATTTTTTCAGATACCTGTTTTCGTTTTCCGAATAATCTTTTTTCGGCATGATGATTGTAAAAAATGTCAGCGCAATTGCGATGGCGGCGACGGTCACAACAAAAATTTTTTTAATCGTTCCGTTCATGCTGATCTCCTAAAATCTAAAATACAGGAACGGATTGTATGTGTCCGAAACCATGTATGAAACGGCTATGACAAACAAAATCACAAAGACAAGCGCGTAGATTGCTCCGAATATTTTTTGGCATTTTTTTCCGGCTTGCGAAATCTTTTTTTTCAATGCAGGAAAAACCGGTGCGCTCACGATTATGGAAACGATAAGTACAAGGGTGTAGTTCTGGAGATAAAAAAGAATGTCCTTTCCGATAAATCCGCCTTTTGTGCTGAACATTGATCCGAGGTATGGAAGGAGCTTTGAAAAATCTTCGATCGCAAAAACCGTAAATCCGATTACGACGATGAGGCAGAGATAAATGTGCCTTATGATTTTCGGAGCTTTTTCAAGATATTTTCCGTAGACGAATTTTTCAAGGCAAAGAAGGATGCCGTAGTACATTCCCCAGATGACATAATTCCATGACGCGCCGTGCCAGAGACCTGTCAAAAACCAGACTGCCGCAAGATTGAAAATCTGACGCGGGATTCTGCATCTGTTTCCTCCGAGCGGAATGTAGACGTAATCCCTGAACCAAGATGAAAGCGAAATGTGCCACCTTCTCCAAAAATCTGTTACTGAAGTTGCCGAAAGCGGATAGTTGAAATTTTCGTTGAACTTGAAACCGAGCATTTTTCCAAGACCGATCGCCATGTCGCTGTATGCGGAAAAATCAAGATAGAGCTGGAGCGTAAATGCGATTGCGCCGAGCCACGCAAAAACTAGCGAAGGATTTTGTGAAGAAAGCGCGTCGTCAAAAAGAGTTCCGAGCTGGTTTGCGAGCAGAATCTTTTTAAGAAGGCCGTATAAAAATCTGATGAAGCCGTCGGCAATGTCTGACTTTTTTATCTCGCGTTCATGAAGCTCCTGCTTTACGGTTTTGTATCTTACGATAGGTCCTGCAATCAGCTGCGGGAACATCGAAACGTACATGAGGTATTCAGCATAATTTTTTTCGACTGAAACTTCACGCCGGTAAAGGTCGATCGTGTAGCTCATCGTCTGGAAAGTGAAAAAACTGATTCCGATCGGAAGTGCAATCTCCATGAACGGAATGTTCGTTTTGAAAATCGAACTGATTGTTCCGACGGCGAATCCTGCATACTTGAAAAAGGCAAGGCATGAAAGGTCGATTGCGATTGATAAAACAAGGAAGAGCTTCCGTTTTGAAGGTGAGGAATCAAACTTGTCCATGAGCCTTCCCAGAATATAATCCGAGAAAGTCATGCCGAGCATCAAAAGCACGTAGACAGGCTCGCCCCATGCGTAGAAGATTAGGCTGAATACAAGCAGGACATAATTTTTTGCGGGCTTCGGAACTGCATAATAAAGCAGCAAAAAAAGCGGGAGATAGATGAAACAAAAAAACAGACTGCTGAAAACCATTTACAAAAAATCGACCTGCGTGTTGGGTCTGCCCTAAATCATTTCCGTGACTATCTTTTTAAGTTCGGAAACTTTTGAAGACATAAGCATGCAGACGTAGGAGCCTTTCGCAACGATCACGCTTTCTCCGGCCACTTTGCCCTGTTCCGGGATGTAGCTGTTGAACATGGTCGTCTGTTCCGAAACGTATTTTTCAAGCTTTTCCCTGACTGCACCGGCGTTGACAGCGTTTTTTACTTTGATGAGCACGATGCTTTCCGCAAGAAGGCTGTCCTCTCCCTGAGCGTAGACGTATTCTTCAAAATCAGCGGGGTTGAAGCCGAACTGCATTACAAAATAGTCGTCGTCCATTTTGAGCATTTCCGTCGGAAAAGCAACTTCCGCTTTCATTTTCGCATAGACATCGCTGAGCCGTGCGGATGCCTTTCCTGAGCATGCAGAAAAAATCAATGCGGCCATTGAAACCATGGCGGCCAGTAAAGCTGATTTCCTTTTCATTTAAGTCCCTCGTAATACTCTTTTCTAAGTTCTTCCCTTGCAAGATTTTCAAGAGCCTCGTCCCAGAATGCGTAGGCTCCTTTTGTAAGGTGCACGTTCGTTCCGTCGGAAAGCTTCGTTCCGTCCGGGAGTTCAGGAAGCAGGTGTCCGTTTTCATCGCAAAGCTTTGACGCGACGTCCACATAAGTCCATCCGTTTTCGGCGCACATTTTTACAAGGCCTTCGTTCGATTTTATTATGTTTTCGGTGCACAGTTTTCCTGGAACCTGTTTTTCTTCTCTCATCGGTGTGACGCTCATTATGTAG
The DNA here is from genome assembly GCA_017421145.1 of Treponema sp. Next base: position 688 of record JAFOTA010000174.1, on the reverse strand, counting down.
AATTTTGCGTCGGGCATGAGTCCCTCAAGTTTTTTGACAAGGACAGTGTAGTTTGATATGAATCCGTCAACTCCGCTTGGTCCTATGTCGTTCAGTCCGAAGAACATGAATACCCGTTTTTTACCGAGCGTGGGAAGTACGTCGCAGATATTGCTTGGGGAACCGTTGTATTTCGGAACATATGTTTTTTCGGTGTCCGAAAGGTTGCTCACGTCAACGACGGCGTAGCGCACTGCATAGCTGTTGCTTGCAAACCATGCTTTTGCATCCCGTTTTCCGAATATCTCCGGCTTTACGGATGAGTTTCCGTTCCACTGATAAAAATTCATGCATGAGTCACCGCAGTAAACGACGTCCTTGAAAAAATCAAGCGTGTCGAATTCACTAAGGTCTTTTTCGGGCAATGTTTTTTCTTCAGGTACAGTGACAGGAATTTCTTCTGCAGCTGCAACAGTAGTCTCTTCTGCCGGAGCTTTTATAGCGTTGGATTTTGCCTGCGAATTAATGCGCTTGCCTGCCGCAGTATATACAACCAGACCGAGTATAGGCACAGCCGCAACTATTAAATAAATCTTTTTCATGATACCGTAAACTTTAGCTATATAATAGTAGTAAAATTCACTTTTTAAGTCAATGGAGCTTTTTACAGCCGCTCTTGCTAAGTCACTCCTTGCAGATGTCCTTGTTT
>JAFOTA010000173.1 GCA_017421145.1 Treponema sp. | reverse complement strand
CTTTCATCTGTTTTTGCGCAAGATGAGGAAGTATATCGGAAATGCAGAACACAGGATCACCCGGCTCCTCACCAATTCTTACGTTTACCGTAGAACCGTCCTTTTTGCAGATCACACCGTGCATGGCAAGCGGAATCGTAACCCACTGATATTTTTTTATTCCGCCGTAATAATGGGTGTTAAGATAAACAAGAAAATCTTTTTCATAAAGAGGATTCTGCTTTACGTCAAGCCGCGGTGAATCGATATGCGCACCAAGGATGTTCATTCCATTTTCAACCGGCTCAGTTCCGATTACAAAAAGCATGACGGCCTTGTTCATTTTCTGCACATAAACTTTGTCACCAGCTTTCAGGCTCTCACATGAAAGTGCATTTTTGAATCCTGCTTTTTCTGCCCATGAAATAATCTGAGAAACACATTCGCGCTCAGTCTTACCGTTGTCCAAAAAATTTTTGTAGTCATTTATAATCGCTTCGTTTTCCATAATGTAGATTATATATGAAATAAAAGAATATGAAAAGATTATGAAGAAACGCAGGTGAAAAAACTTCTTGAAACAAAGCGGATATTTCCTTATTATTATAGCAATATCAATTTTTGAAGGTGATTTATGAAAAAGTACCTTATGCCGGCAGTGCTGGCCGTTTGTTTTTTGATTTTTACAATCCTTGTAAAATGCGTTGACGTTCAGGCTGTGGGTCCGGGAGCAACCCTTGTCGGATTTGCTTCATTGAACGTTGCCGTGCACAATCTTTTCAGCGGAAACGCATTCTGCTACACGTTCACTCAGATTCTCGGTCTTGCGGCAATCGGTCTTGCAGCAATTTTTGCGATCATCGGAATAGCACAGCTCATAAAAAGAAACACGCTCATGAAAGTTGACCGCACCATCCTGATGCTCGGAGTCGTATACATAGCCGTAATCCTGCTTTACATTCTTTTTGAAAAGCTTGCAATAAATTTCCGTCCCATACTTGGAAAAGACGGGCTTGAAGCATCATACCCCTCAACGCACACAATGCTTATACTCACTGTTTTCGGAACCGCTCATTATGCTCTCTGCAATTTCATAAAAAATAAAAGCGCTGCGATTGCAATAAGGCTCATCTGCTATGCAATCATGGCAGCAGCAGCAGTCTGCCGTCTTGTATCAGGAGTCCATTGGTTCACCGACATAATCGGAAGCATACTGGTTTCTTCGGCACTGATTTCATTCTATCATTCTGCAGCCATCAAGAAATCAAACCGCGGATAATTTCGCCCGCAATCATAAGCCCAGGACTCACACAAAGATAAAATGCAATTCAGTTGCAAAAGTATTGACATTATTTTTCATTTATTATAATATGCAACCATGTTGCAAAAGTCGTATCACACCAAGACAGCGGATTTGATTTCTCAGTTTATCACGCAGAACCGTGAGCATGGGTTCAACGCCGCAAGCCTTTATGATTTTTTAAAGGACAATGGCCTGGATGTGAACAAGACGACAGTATACAGGAACCTTGACAAACTTACGGAAAGCGGAAAACTCATAAAGTTCAAGTCTCCTGTTTCGGATGGATTTGTATATCAGCAGTCCGAAGAGGACGGACAATGCGACAGCCACATCCATTTTCACTGCAACAAATGCGGCTCCGTAATCCACTTGAGCGATGAAGCCACGTCGGGATATTTAAAATCAATTTCAGAGTCACTCGGCCTTGTAATTGATTTGTCAACCTCCTCACTTAACGGACTGTGCCAAAAATGCAGAAAGAAAATAAAAAAACACTGAAAGCTGTATTTGCGGCCCTATTTCTTTTTCTGACGCTTTCCTCAATAATATTCGTGACCATGGAAGCCGGGCATGAATGTGACCATGATGACTGTCCGGTTTGTTTCGTGATGGAACTTGTCCGCGTGAATTTCAGCCTTCTTGGATTTATATTTACGATTGCAAGCTCAATCATCCACGCTGCAAAAACTTTTGAAAAAAAATCTTTCCACTGTGAAAATCATTTTTCAAGCACTTTCTCATTAATCACTCAAAAAATCCGCATAAACGATTGAATTCCTTTTTAAAAACCAGACTTTATCAAACTGACAAAAAGGAAATCAAAATGAAAAAATCTCTCACGTTGATTACGGGCTATCTCGGCTCCGGTAAGACAACTCTGCTCAATGAAATATTGAGACAGGAAGAAAGGAAAGTTGCGCTCATCGTAAATGACATGGGCAGCATAAATATCGATGCGGAAATCATAAAGAAAAACGGTTGTGCAGTTGAACAGAGTGCGATGTACGAAATGCAGAACGGTTGCATCTGCTGCACTCTCCGCGATGAATTCATTCAGACAGTCGAAGAGATTTCAAAAAAGGGTGCAATAGACACTGTGTTTGTAGAAGCTTCGGGAATAAGTGATCCGGGTGCGATTGCTGCATCATTTCTTGCGTATGAAGAAAGCAACCCCGACACGAACATCTATCTTTCAAACATCGTAACGGTCGTTGATGCGGACAGAATCTACACTGAATTCCTTACAGATTTGAAGTCCTACAATGAGACAGACGAAAACAACCTCAGCTCAAATGAAATCACGACTTTGATCGTTGACCAGATTGAATTCTGCAATGTGATTGTCCTCAACAAGACTGATCTTCTTTCAAAGGAACATCTGGATGAAGTCATAAAAGTAATCAGGAATTTCCAGCCCAAGGCAAAAATCATTCCGGCTGTGAAAGGACAGGTGGACATCAAGGAAATCACGTCCGATGAAAAATTCAATTTTGAAATGGTCGATTCTTCGTCTGCAATACAGAAGGCAATCAATTCGCTCACCGACGACAACAGCAAAGGCTGCACAGATGAATACGGAATCTCATCGTTCATCTACGAAAACAAAAAACCGTTTGATGAAAGCAAGTTCCTGGATTTCATAAACAATGAATACCCGAGCGAACTGATACGTGCAAAAGGATACATTTGGTTCAACGAAAAATCCGATGACGTGCAGTTGTTTGAGCAGGCCGGAAGAAATTCATCAATAATGCCGGTTGCATATTGGGTT
>JAFOTA010000025.1 GCA_017421145.1 Treponema sp. | reverse complement strand
GGTAGAGTAGTGGCAGTCACCGGGATGGCATCCGCAGAGGATAACACCATCGGCACCACGCTGGAATGCGCGCAAAATGAACATCGGGTTCAGGCGGCATGAGCATGGGATGCGGATAATCTTTACGTTTCCAGGATATTCAAGGCGGTTGTTGCCTGCCAAGTCCGCTCCTGCATAAGAACACCAGTTACAGCAGAAGGCAACGATCTTGGGTGTCCATCCTGTATTTGTAGTCTTTGTTTCTTCACTCATAATTTAATTCCTCAGATTACAGAACTGAGTCCACCTCCGCCAAGATTTGTTTGTTGCTGAATCCCTTGAGGTCCATTGCGCCGGAAGGACATGCAACCGTACATGCACCGCAACCGTGGCACATCGCGCTGTTTACCTGGGATACGTGGCGTGTGATGGTCGTTCTGTTCGGACCACGGAAATCCTTGTCTACATAAGAAATGGCTCCGTATGGACAGACGTTTACGCACTGACCGCAACCGTTACATGCGTTTTCATCAGGCTGGGCCGTGCAAGGATCGTTCTTGAGCTTGTCTTTTACGAGCAGGCAGATTGCTTTTGCGGCGGCACCGGATGACTGTGCGACTGTTTCCGGAATGTCTTTTGGTCCCTGGCAGCATCCTGCAAGGAAGATACCGGCTGTCGGTGATTCGACCGGACGGAGCTTTGCGTGTGCTTCAAGGAAGAAGTCGTTGTTGTCCATGGAAGTCGTGAGCATTGTGGCAAGCGGGCGTGCAGATTTGTCTGCTTCGATGCTGGCTGCAAGAACGACCATGTCTGCCTTGATATGAACCTGCTTGTTCAAAATCAAGTCGCTTCCCTGAACGTCGAGTGTTCCGTCGCTCTGAGGCGTGACTTTTCCGACCTGACCCTTGATGTAGTGAACGCCATACTGTTCGACTGCACGGCGGTAGAATTCATCGAAGAGTTTTCCCGGAGTACGGACATCAATGTAGAACACATAGCAGTTCGTATCAGGATAGTGGTCGCGTGTAAGGATTGCGTGCTTTGCAGTATACATACAACAAATCTTAGAGCAGTACTCGTGACCCTTTGTAGAATCTGCAGAACAGCGTGAACCTACACACTGAACGAATACGATGGTCTTTGGTTCTTTTCCGTCTGACGGGCGGAGAAGGTGGCCGTTCGTTGGACCGGATGCATTGCACAGGCGTTCGAATTCCAATGATGAAACGACGTCCGGACTCTGGTTGTATGCATATTCGTCGAATTTTTCAAGAGAAATCGGGTTGTATCCGGTAGCCACGATGATTGCACCGTACTTTTCCGTGATGATTTCTTCTTTCTGATTGAAGTTGATTGCTCCTACGCCGCATTCCTTTTCACAGAAGCCGCAGACATTGTCCTTGCCGTTCTTGAGTCCCTTCATGTGGAGGCAGTAGTTGGCATCGATGTTTGCAACCTTTGGAACTGCCTGGGCAAACGGAATGTCGATTGCCTTGCGGTTGTTGAGGTTGAGGTTGAATGCGTTCGGAACTTTCTTGTTCGGGCACTTTTCGATACATGCGCCGCAGCCCGTGCACTTTGTCTCGTCAATATAGCGCGGGTGGCGTTTGATGTCGATTTCGAAATTTCCGATGTATCCTGAAACCCTGCATACTTCTGAATATGAAAGGATGCGGATGTTCGGGTTCTGGCTCACTTCCGTCATCTTTGGAGTTACGATACATGAAGCGCAGTCCAAAGTCGGGAAAGTCTTGTCGAGCTTTGCCATCTTACCGCCGACCGTGTAGTCTTTTTCCACTATGTCAACAGGGAATCCGGCATCTGCAATGTCGAGTGCGGCAGTGATACCTGCAATACCGCCTCCGATAACGAGCGCACGTTTTGTAACTGTCGTTTCGCCCGGTGTGAGAGGGGTGTCGAGGATTGTCTTTGCAACCGCAGCCTTTCCGAGAGCAATGGCCTTTTCTGTAGCCTGCTCCATATCTTTCATTACCCATGAAGTCTGTTCACGGATGTTTGCAACTTCTACCTTGAACGGGTTTAGACCTGCACGCTCTGCACAGGCACGGAATGTCTTCTCATGCATGCGCGGCGAACATGAACAAAGAACGACGCCTGTAAGCTTGTCATCTTTGATATGGTCTTCAATCATTTTCTGACCGGCGGATGAGCACATGTATGTGTAGTGGGTTGAATAAACGACTCCGTCTACCTTTCCAAGCTCTTCCGCAACTTTTTCTACGTCAACTGTTCCGGCAATGTTGGTACCGCAGTGACATACAAATACACCAATTCTTTCCATTTTCTATGTCACCCCTTATTTCTTGTACTTTCTGAAAGCACTGACGATTGCCTGCTGCGGCATGTCATCATCCAGATGCTCAGGAACCTGAACAGGGTCAAGACGGTGAGGACCGCGCTGACCTTCGACGAACTGACGTACACCGTCAATCAGCTTTGCAGGTTCTACCTGGCGCGGACAGCGTTCAAGGCATGCAAAACATGAAAGACATGCATAGATTGATTTGGAATTCAAAAGAGGCTCGATGTCTCCGTTTTCCACCATCTGAACGAACTGATGCGGATGATATTCCATGGCATCGTAGTTGGGGCAGGTGGCGGAACATTTTCCGCAGACCATACATTTCTTAGGATTTACGCCGCTCTTCTGAAGAATGATTTCTTTTGTCAAATCGGCTTCCATCAGACAGCCTCCTTCTTTTCTTCTTTAAGTCCAAGGGCTTCTGCGAGAAGCTCAGTAAAGTAAATCACGTCCAGATTTGAGTCGCCTTTGTTTTTCAAAAGATTGTAGCGGCACAGAGGGCATGACGTAACAAGGAAGTCTGCTCCCATATCCTGTGCATTAGAAAGGATTTTCTTCGATCTGTTCTGAGGAATTGATTCATCTTCGAACATCATGTAGGCACCGCAGCACTCGTTTCTCTGTCCGTAAATGACAGGAGTTCCGCCTATGGCCTTGATGAAATCTTCAAGAATCTGCGGGTTCTCAGGATCGTCCAGCTGAAGGACTTTTCCCGGACGAAGAAGAAGGCATCCGTAATAGGCACCGATTTTTTTACCGGTGAAAGGCTTTTTGACGGCCTTCTTTACGTTATCCCAACCTACGACATCACGCAGGATTTCAAGATAGTGGAGGACCTTCGTTTCTCCATGATACTCAATTCCATCCTGCTTGAGGTAATTATTCACCTTGAAAGCTACGAACTCATCTGTCGCCACATCATTGTTCACCTGTTTAAGAACATTGTAGCATGCGGAACAGAGGGTAACCAAATCCTTTCCTGAATCACGTGCGTTGGCAAGAGCCCTGACAGAAGAGAGCTTTGATGCGATCTCGTCTTTTGCCATGGGATATTCTCCGCCGCAGCACTGCCATTCAGGAAGCTCTTCAAGTGTGAATCCTAATGCTTCCGAAGACTGTCTCGCATAAACGTCAAGGTCAAGCGCCTTGTTTTTAAGCGTACAGCCAGGAAAATAAGAATATGTCATACTTGCTCCCTTAAAATATGTATACAACGTTGAAAGTGGAAAATAAACAGCCGAATATTTCCCTAATTATCGTACTAGTATAAACCTTTTTAGTGATTTTGTGAAGATTTAAAATGGCCGCGGATGGAAATATGTCCGGGCACAGCCTTGCAAAAAAAATGCAGGACAACATTCCGTCATCCTGCATCCTTGGTGCCTTGTGCATCAGAAAAAAATCCTGCTTATTTTCCCTGTGGATATGGACGCAGCTTTGCAGCTGCTATCCAGTTTTTGTATTCACAAAAACTGGCGGTTTATTTACCTTGTGGGTAAGCCATGCTTTCTGGTTTAAAGACTTCGTCGAATTTTTCTGCGGTGAGGAAACCGAGTCCTACGCATGCATCTTTCAGGGAAATGTTTTCGTCGAAAGCCTTGTGTGCCGTTTTTGCCGCATTCTCATATCCGATGTACGGGTTGAGCGCTGTTACGAGCATCAGTGAATTGTAAAGGTTGTGGTGCATATTTTCTTTGTTTGCGGTAATTCCCACGGCGCAGTTCTTGTTGAATGAAAGGATTGATTCTGCAAGAAGGCGTGCGCTCTGGATGAAGTTGTATGCTATTACCGGCATGAATACGTTCAGCTCGAAGTTGCCCTGTGAGGCTGCAAAACCGATTGCCGCATCGTTTCCCATTACCTGGACCGCAACCATGGTCACGGCTTCGCACTGGGTCGGGTTCACCTTTCCCGGCATGATTGATGAACCGGGCTCGTTTTCAGGAATGTGGATTTCACCAAGACCGTCGCGTGGACCTGATGCAAGCCAGCGCACGTCATTTGCAATCTTCATCATGTCTGCTGCAAGTGCCTTGATTGCCCCGTGAGCAAACACAAGCTCGTCCTTTGATGTGAGTGCATGGAATTTGTTCGGAGCGGTGATGAAATCTTTTCCGGTAAGCTTAGAAACGCATTCGGCGACCTTTGAATCGAATCCCTTCGGTGCGTTCAGCCCGGTTCCTACCGCAGTTCCACCGAGCGCAAGCTGCTTGAGGTACGGGAGTGATGATACGAGCATCTCGCGGTCACGTTCCAAAGAAGTCCTCCAGCCTGATATTTCCTGGTCGAAGCTGATCGGAACGGCATCCTGAAGGTGCGTGCGTCCGGATTTTACGATTCCTTCGTTTTCTTTTTCAAGGCGCTTGAACGTAGAAACCAATGTGTCGATTGCCGGAAGGAGCTTGTCTTCTATCACGCATACGGCTGAAATGTGAAGCGCGGTCGGGAAAGTGTCGTTCGATGACTGGCTCATGTTGATGTCATCGTTCGGGTGGCAGAGCTTTTTTCCTGCTATTTCGTTCGCGCGGTTTGCGATGACTTCGTTTGCGTTCATGTTGCTCTGGGTGCCGGAACCTGTCTGCCATACTACGAGAGGGAAGTGGTCGTTCAAAGAGCCGGAAATCACTTCTTCGCAAGCCTGTGAGATGGCCTTGAGCTTTTCATCGGTCATCTTCTCCGGCTTCAATGCGTTGTTTGCCATTGCAGCTGCCTTTTTGAGGTAGCCGAAAGCTTTTGTTATTTCGCGCGGCATCGTTTCTATTCCAACGCCGATTTCAAAATTCTCGTGGCTGCGTTCTGTCTGTGCTCCCCAGTATTTGTCTGCAGGAACCTTTACTTCGCCCATCGAGTCATGTTCAATCTTATATTCCATAGTTTTCGTCCGGTACGGTCATCGAGCCTGCCTTAATGACCGCTTGAATTTAAATGACGGATTTTGACAGGCCCGTCAGTTTGGTTGTTCTAGAACTGAATCTGCTTGATTACGTCTTTGAGGCATTCTGCACTGTGGCGGAGCTTTTCGATTTCATCTTCAGGAAGCGGTGCTGCGACATGTCCCTTGATTCCCTTGCATCCGATGATGGTCGGGATTGAAAGACATACGTCGCTGATTCCGTATTCGCCCTTCATCATTGAAGTGATGGTGAGCACTGAATCAGTGTCATAGTTCAGGGCTTCGACCAGATTTGCCGTGGTGACTCCGATTCCGTAGTTTGTGAATTTCTTTGCGTTGATGATGATTCCGCCTGATTTTCTGATGTAATCCTCAACGTCGTTCTTGTCGAAATCAGGAAGCTTTCCGCCTGTGAAAGATTTTGCAAAATTGTCGACGGAAATTGAACCGATGTTTGCCAGTGACCAAGGAACGAAAGATGAATCTCCGTGTTCTCCGAAAACATAGCCGTGTACGTTAGTTGCGCCGACCTTGTATGTCTCTGCGATGCGTGCGCGGAATCTTGCGGTGTCGAGCATTGTTCCTGTACCGAAGATGTGGTTCTCAGGAATTCCTGATGTCTTCACGAACTGGTATGTGAGGATATCGACTGGATTGGCAACAATCACATACAGTGCGTTCGGAGCTACCTTGGTAATCAGAGGAATTACGGATTTTGTGATGTCAACGTTCGTCTGCGTCAAATCAAGACGTGACTGTCCCGGTTTTCTGCCTACGCCTGATGTGAAAATAACAATATCAGAATCCTTTGCATCCTCATAGTCGCCGTCGCGGATTGAAACAGGGCCTACGAAAGGTGTTCCCTGGCGGATGTCCATTGCTTCTCCCATCGCCTTTTCTTTTGCTATGTCAATCATGACGATTTCAGAAGCAAGCTGCTTCAATGTGATGGCATAAGCGACCGTTGAACCAACCTGACCGGCTCCGATAATTGTAATTTTGTTTGCCATTGAAAATCTCCTATATAATATGGGGCTGCGTAAAAGCCCGGAATAATCCTTATAAATATAAACCTTTTTAAAGGTTTTGTGAAGTTAAAAAACATGTACCTGAAAAAAAATACGGATCTCCCTATATTTCGCTTACGCCCAGAATCACGGCGACTATTGCGGTTACGGACGAAATAGGGTTTGTGGCTATTTTCCTTATGTAAACATGCATCTTCGTTCCGTCGATCAGTTTTTCGTGAAGTATGGCGGGTGAATCCGTTTCCCTGCATTTTTTGATCGCGCTGCGGAAAAGCTCTCCCTTGTTTTCAATCAGCTTGTCGAATTCGATTGTATCTGTATCCACAAGCGAAAGGAAATATTTTTTTATGAATTCCTTGTATGATTTGTTTCCCCTGACAATCCTAAGCCCGTCGTCGTTGCATTCGAATATGACCATCGGAAGCGTGTTGAATGCGTTGCTGATCACTTCATCGTCGTTGTTGGTCACCGCCGAAAGATCGTAGAGGTTGATTTTTCCGATTGAAGTGTAGTATTCGGATTCCGCCGGGTTTTCAAAGCCTATCTGCTTTCCGGTTTTGTAGCGTTCAAGTATTTTTTCCATGGGGATCGGGGCGGTGTAGTAGAATCCCTGGAGCTTCGTGCATCCGATTTCCTTGAGGAATTCAACCTGGCTTTCAGTTTCCACGCCTTCGCATATCGTGTCTATGCCCAGGTTCATCGCCATTCTCATGAGTGCGGAAAGCAGCACCTTGGTCTTTTCGTTGTCATGGAACTGCCTCATGAATTTCATGTCGAATTTTATAAGGTCGAACTGAAGGTCGTGCAGCACGTCGAGCGATGAGTAGCCTGATCCGAAGTCATCCATCCAGACCTTGAACCCTAGCGACTGGAAACGCTTTATCTGCTTTTTCATGTACTCGTAGTCTTTTCCGATTATGCTTTCGGTTATCTCTATGGTGAGGTTTTCAGGCGGCACACCTGCTTTTTTGACGCGCGAGCTGATTTCTTCAACTATGTCGCACGATTCGAAATCTGCACGGGAAAGGTTCACTGAAACCGGTACTATGGGAAGTCCCGCATCGGCCTGATTCCTCATCTTCCTGAAGATTTCTTCCGTCACGAACAGGTCGAGCTTGTGGATTAGTTTTGAATCTTCAAGCGCAGGGATAAAATCTGCCGGGCTCATGAATCCTTTTTCCGGATCTATCCATCTTGCAAGGGCTTCTTCATCGCAGACCCTTCCGTTTGCCGTGCGCACTATGGGCTGGTAATAGACTTTTATCCATCCTTCGTTTATGGCCTTGTCTATGTTTTCTATTACATACTGCTTTTTTTCCGCTTTTTCAAGCATTGAAGAATCAAAATAAGTGAAATGCGAAAGATAGTATTCCTTGCTGAAGTCGCATGCCATTTTTGCCCTGTCGCATGCGGTGCTCGCTCCGCACATTCCGATTTCCCTAGAATAGATTCCCACGCTCACCGGGAGAGTTTTTCCTCCGTTCAGCTGTTCGCATTCCCCGAAAAATTTCCACAGCCTTTCCTCAAGATTTTTGTCGCTCGTGAACGCACAGAACCTGTCCATCCCGAACCTGCTGCAGCTGTCGTTCGAAAAAGTCGCGGCCAGAAGCCTTGAGAATGCTATTATGAGCTTGTCTCCTTCTTCGAATCCGTATTTGGCGTTGAAGCGTTTCATTCCGTTCAGGTCGAAAAAGAGCATTACCGGGGTTTCGTTCCGTTCCACTATTTTTTGGAAATGGCTCGTGTCGGTTATATAGAAAAAGTGCGAGATTGTCGGAAGAGCCGTAAGGTAATCGTATTTTATGATTTTTTCGTCGTCCTTTGCCTTGAAGATGTTCGTGAACACGCTTGAAAAAATGCTGTGATTCTCATCTTCAGTTTCGTGGTATTCGCCTTCATCCGTGTATGAAATCAGCGCAAGCCTTTTTCCGTTTTTATAGAAATGGTATCCCCTTGCATGGATCATCACGTATCTGCCCTTTATCTTCGAGCGGTAGATTACGTTGTAAGGCTTGTCCTTGACCGCAAAATCAATGGCGGCATCTTCCAGCTCCGCAATGTCATCCGGGTGGCAGTCACGGTACATGTCCTCATCCATCAGCCTGTAGGTTTCTTCATGTCCGTGGAGGTCGAAAAGCTCCATGTATCCTTTCGAGAGTGCAAGGGTAACCACGCGGTTGTCGACGAACTGATATACGGCGAAGGGAATTTCCATTCCCTCTAGTATGGAAAGCTCTTTTTCATCATATTCATACTTTTCCATGTTATCACCTACTTTTTTTACGGAAGCGCTGGACAATGCAATTTCGAGATGCTTTTTTATATTCTATTACATCTTCCGTCAATGTCAAATAAAAGTTTTTGAGCCGCCGCATGATGGATTTTCTGCCTTGATTTTCCTGCCAATCGACAATGCCTGCGTTTTGTTCTATAATATATGCATGAATATCAACAACAATGCAACCAACGTAAAGCGCGAACTTCTTGTCCGCATAGCGAAGCTTCAGCTTGATGATGAGCTTGATTCAAGAAAAATAAATAAAATACCAATAGAGATGAGGCCTGAGGGAAGCCATCCGATCGGGTGCTGCATCTATCATGACAGGGAGCTTCTCCGCATGAGGATTCTTGCACGCATGGGAATCTCCGTGGAAAACTACAACGATTACAATGACCTTGACGATTATGCAAGGGAAGCATTGGAAAGAAAGGAACCCACTTGGCCGATGATCACCGTGCTTCATGAAGCCTGCAACGGATGCGTAAAGCAGAATTTCATGGTCACGAACGCATGCCAGGGATGCTTTGCCCGTCCATGCATGGTGAACTGCCCGAAAAAGGCGATACATATAGTTCATCACGCCCATATCGATGCGGAAAAATGCATTCACTGCGGACTCTGCGAACAGAACTGCCCTTACCATGCAATCATAAAGATTACGGTTCCATGTGAGGCCGCTTGTCCTGTAGGTGCCATTTCAAAAGGCGAGGACGGACATGAAGTGATAGATTTCCACAAATGCATCTACTGCGGAAAATGCATGACCGAGTGTCCTTTCGGGGCCATGATGGACAAAAGCCAGCTTGTTGACGTTATCAAGCATATAATGCAGGGGCATAAGGTCAGCGTGATGTATGCTCCTGCAATTGCATCCCAGTTCAAGGCAAGTGCAGGCCAGCTTGAAAAAGGTTTTGAGCTTCTCGGATTCACCCGGATTTATGAGGTCGCTTCAGGTGCCGATATCTGTGCGGAAAAGGAAGCCGCTGAATTTGCCGCCCGTATGAAAAGGGGTGACAAGCTTATGACCACGTCATGCTGCTCTGCCTATGTGCGTGCAGTCCATATACATGTCCCTGACCTTGATCCGTGCGTTTCTGAAACAAGAAGCCCCATGCATTATGCCGCTGAAATCGCAAAAAAAGATGATCCTGAATGCGTGACCGTTTTCGTGGGACCATGCCTTGCAAAAAGACGCGAAGGATTTGACGATGAGCTTGTTGATTATGTGATTACTGCGGAGGAGCTTGCCGCTTTCTTTGAGGCAAAGAAAATCGATCCTACCAAACTGGAAGCTGTTGCAAAGGAAAACGTCCCAAGTCCAAGCGCACGTAATTTTGCAAGGACAGGCGGCGTAGCGGAGGCCGTGAAGGTGAGGCTTGAAGATCCTTCCATACTGAAGCTTGACGTGATAAACGGGCTTGACAAGGAAGGAATGAAAAAGCTCCGCTATTACGGCGACATAAATGCAGGCAGGATAAAGCCGGATGAAAAGACAGGGAACATGGTTGAGGTCATGAGCTGTGAAGGCGGATGCGTTGCCGGTCCCTGCGTGATACAAAAGGTCGGTCTTGCGAACGTCCAGCTCGGAAAATATGTGGGCGATGCCGAAAAAAATAAGGGAGCCTCTGAAAAATAAATTTCATTGGCTCCCTTGATCCGGTTCCTTATGCGGCTGAAATAAACCATGCCGTGTTTTGGAACCGTTTTTTTGCCGTTTTATTTTGCGTCGTCTATGAGTGACTGGGTCTTCGCTGCCTTTTCAGATGCGTCCTTGAAATCCTTTGCATCCTTGAAGCATTCAAGAGCCGTCTTAAGGTTCTTTACGTCGTCCGTAAATCCTTCTTCATATGCCGTAAGGAGCGAGTCACCGATTACGTAGTTAGCTTCCTTGAGCTTGTCGGCTGTTCCTTTCTGCGACTTGTTGTAAGAAAGAGCCTGTTCATAGCAGATCATTGCGTTCGTGCCCTGGAGCGAAACGAGTGTCAGGCTGAGGTTCTTTGAAGAGCCGGTTTCTTTGTTTGCGTTCGTAAGCGATTCTTTTGCTTCTCCAAGATACTTGTCGCCTTCCTTGTCGTAGAGGTAAGCGATAGTCTGCTTTATACCGACGACCTTTGAATATGTCATGGTCGCGGTGCTTCCTTTTTCGTAAACTGAAATAATGCGCTTGAAATCATCGTAGTTTACGGCCGGGAGCATTGCGTCGGCACATTCGCAGTAGAATTCACCAAGGTCATCGCTTGCTTTCGTCCATGCTGAATCCCAGTTTTCGGTGTATTTCTTCACGTCATATTCAGGATCCAGACCGATCGTTCCGGGCATGTCGGCCACGGCTTTCTGTATGTTGGTCAAATCCATATATGCGTCGCGGATGGTAGAAAGCTTGTATACCATGTCGTTGACCGCTGAGTTCGTGAGGATTGTCTGCTTGTTGTTTGCCTGTGCACGGCCTTCCATCTGTGATGCAATCTTTGAAAGGGCTTCCTTTACGTCTGCCGCGTTCTGTTTTTTTGCGAATTCTGACCTGAGCTGTGCGTTTGTGACCGCCGTTTTTGCAAGCAGATTTGAGATTTCCTGATTGTACATTTCATCGAATACATCCGCCGCTTCCTGATCCGTGCTGTCCTTTATGAGCATCTTG